>CAZIVZ010000047.1:0-12457 GCA_964542495.1 uncultured Aquihabitans sp. | reverse complement strand
CACCACTGCGGCCGGCACGCTGCGGATGGTGCCGTGGTGGCCCAGCCGGGCGCAGAGGTCGAACACGGCGGCGTCGAGGTCGGCCTGGCCGCCGAGGCCGCCGGCCGCACGCCACGCCGAGCGCGCCACCACCAGGGCCGTGGCCGGGGCGGCGACCACGTCCTCGCCCGGGGCCGACAGGTCGGGTGGTTCCCCTGCCCGGCGCGCCACCGCCACGGGCGCGCCGTCGACCACATCGATCCCGAGCCCGGCCGAGCGCACCAGCAGGTCGTGGGCGGTGGCCTCGCGCAGCGGTCGCTCGGGGTGCAGCACGAGCGGCACCGCCGCCACCACGTCGCCGTCGACCGGGGCCACGAGGCGCGCCAACCAGCCGCGGTGGACCGGTTCGGCGGTCGGGGCCAGGAGGCAGACCAGCGGTGCGTCCGAGGCCTCCACGAGGGCGTTCACCTCCTCGGCCAGCACCCGGCCCCCGGCGGCGATCGCGGCGTCGGTCGGCTGGGCCCTCTCCACCAGCGGGGACGCGGTGTGGATCGGTGCCGGCCCGAGGTGCACCACCAGGACCGTGCGATCGTCGGCGGGCGTCGCGTCGGATGCCTGTCGCGCCAGCTGGGCGGCCAGCTCGGCGTGCCGGGCGCGTCGCCCGGGCCGACGACCGAGCCCGGCCGCCACCACCGCGGCCTGGCCTGCGGCCGCCGCCGCGGCGCGCCCGCCGCGGGCGACGGATCGCTGCAGCGCAGCGGTGCGGCGGTCCACCGCGACGGCCACCCGCACCAGGGGCCGGCGCTGCACCCGGGCTGCTTCGCTGCGCCGATCGGCCGCCACCGCCCGCCAGTACGCCACGCCGGCCTGCTCCGCCGCGAGCTGCTCGGCCAGATCGGGCGGCGGTGGGAGCGCGTCCGTGGCACCCGGCGGGGGCGGGGGCGGGGGATCGGGCGGACCGACGGGTGTTCCGTGGTCGGTCACCCGCGCGGCCTCGGGCGGAGGAGGGCCACGCTCGACAGTATGGCGGCCGATCGGGCCCCTCACCTGCTGGCGAGCCGTTCGGAGGGCGGTGCCATCATGGCGGCCATGCGGATCTTGCACCTCGTCGGTCGCAGCCACCGGCGGGGTGCCGAGCAGGTGGCGCGCGAGCTGGCCGTCGAGCTCGAAGGGCGGGGCCACCGCAACCGCCTGCTGGCGGTGAGCTTGGGCCACGAGGGCGATCGCACCGAGGACCTGGCGCCCCTGGTGGCCCACGTCGGTCAGCGCCCCTCCCAGCTGCTGCGGGCGGCCGCATCGCTGCGGGCCGACCTGCGCCGCCGACCCGTCGACGTGGTGCTGGCCCACGGCGCGGCCGCCGCCTACGTGGCCGCGCTGGCCGGCCGCACGATCCGCGCCGAGCGACCGGTGGTGGTGTGGCAGACCACCTCGGGTCTGTCGGCGCCGTCGTTCGGGCGGGTGCAGCGGGCGTTCTGGCGCGTGGCGCTGCCGGGCGTCGACGGCGCCGTCGCCCTCACCGCAGACATCGGCCGGGAGCTGCGCGCCTTCGGCTACCGGGGCCCGATGTGGGCCATCCCCAACGCCCGGCGCGCCGATCGCTTCCTCGGGCTCAGTCGCGGCGCCGCCGGGCGCGAACTCCGGGCCGAGCTGGGCGTGGCCCCTGCGGTGGCGCTGCTGGGCCAGGTGGGGTACCTCGTCGAGGTCAAGCAGCCCACCCACGCGGTGGAGGTCCTGGCCGACGTCCGCGCCGGAGGCCTCGACGCCCATCTGGTGCTGGCCGGCGCGGGGCCGCTCGACGGTGCCGTTCGCCGCGCCGCGACCGCCGTCGGGGTGGAGGACCACGTGAGCCTGCTCGGGCACCGCGACGACGTGGAGCAGCTGCTGGGCGGGATCGACGTCCTGCTGCTCACCAGCCGGTTCGAGGGCGTGCCCGGGGTGCTGGTCGAGGCGGCCATGGCCAGCTGCCCGGTGGTCACCTACCCGGTGGGGGCGGTCGACGAGGTGGTGGTCGACGGCGCGACGGGGATCATCACCGCTGCGGCCGAGCCCGGGGCGATGGCGGCGGCCGTGGGCCAACTGCTCGCCGACCCGGAGCGCCGAGCGGCGATGGGTGACGCCGCCCGAGCCCGCAGCGCCGCCTTCGCCATGGACGTCGTGGTCGCGCGCTACGAGGCGCACCTGGGGGACCTCCTCGCCGCCGCCCGACGACGGTCGATCTAGCCGCTCAGAGGTGAGCGCACCGCCCGGTCGGCTGGGGTGGTTCCAGGTGGCGTTCGCTACCATGCCGCGGCAGCTGTCGAGAGGGGATCCGAGTGGCTGAAGCGAACGCCGGCCAGGGATCCGGTCCCACCCGGCCACGGCCCAAGGTGCTGCACATCACCACCTCGGATTCCAGCCTCGACCTCCTCCTGCGCCCGCAGCTCATGGCGTTCAGCGACGCCGGCTACGAGGTCGTCACCGCGTCGGCCCCGGGGCGGTACGTGGCCTCCATCGAGGCCGCCGGCATCCGCCACATCCCGCTCGTGCACGCCACCCGGTCCATGGACGTCGGGCGCGACCTCGCCATGTTGCCCGAGCTGTACCGGCTGTTCCGCCACGAGCAACCCGACATCGTCCACACCCACAACCCCAAGCCGGGGTGGTTCGGCCGCATCGCCGCCCGCCTGGCTCGCGTCCCGGTGGTGGTGAACACCGTGCACGGGCTGTACGCCACCGAGAGCGACCCCCGCCCGAAGCGGATCCTGATCTACATCCTGGAGCGCGTCGCCTCGGCGTTCTCGGACCTCGAGCTGGTGCAGAACCCCGAGGACGTCAAGGTGCTCCGCAAGCTGCGGGTGCCCCGCTCCAAGCTCGTCACGCTCGGCAACGGGGTGGACCTCGAGCGCTTCACCGTGGCCGATCCCGAGCGCCGAGCCCGCGCCCGGGCCGACCTCGGCATCGAGCCGCACGAGCTGGTGGTGGGGGTGGTGGGCCGGCTGGTGTGGGAGAAGGGGCTGCGCGAGGTGTTCGAGCTGGCCCGCCGCCTCCCGGGTCGTGTGCCGCACGTGCGCCTCATCGTGGCCGGACCGCTCGACCCCGAGAAGTCCGACGGCCTCGGAGGCCCAGACCTCGAGGCCATCGATGCCGAGACCGGGGTGGAGTTCATCGGCGAGCGCATCGACATCGAAGCGGTGTACGACGCGCTCGACGTGTACGTCCTGGCCTCGCACCGCGAGGGCTTCCCCCGCTCCGCCATGGAGGCGGCGGCGTCGGGCCTGCCCGTGGTGGCGAGCGACATCCGTGGGTGTCGCCAGGTGGTTGCCCACGGCCAGACCGGGCTGCTGTTCCCGGTGGGCAAGGTGGCCGCCCTCACCGATGCCGTGGTGAGCTTGGCCCTCGACCCGGACCGTCGCCGGCAGATGGGCGTCGCGGCGCGTCGCAAGGCCGAGACCGAGTTCGACCAGCGCACCGTGATCAACGTGATCCTCGACGCCTACCGGCGCCTCCTCGCCCGCTAGGGACGGGAGCCGGCGGGTCCGGTCAGCGGGCCAGGGCCTGTTCGAGCACCTCGGCGACGAAGTTCAGGTCCTCCTCGCGCAGCCGGCTGTGGAACGGCAGCGACAGGATGCGCCCGGCGGTCTCCTCGGTCACCGGCAGGTGCGGGTCGGGGAGGTGGGCGAAGATCGGCTGGCGGTGCACCGGCGGGAAGTAGATCCGGTTCTCGACACCCGCGGCCGTGAGCGCGCTCGACGCCGCGTCACGGCGTCGGGCGTCGACCTGCACCGTGTAGAGCATGTAGGGGTGCTCGCACTCGGGCGGGTTGGCCGGTGGGGTCACCCCGTCGATCCCTTCGAGCAGGCGGCCCATGATCGCCGCGTTCGCCCGCTTGGTGGTCAGGATCTCCTCGAGCCGGGTGATCTGCACGCAGCCGATGGCGGCCTGCATCTCGCTGAGCCGCCAGTTCCAGCCCACCAGCTCGTGGTGGTATTGGCGGGTGATCCCGTGGTTGCGCAGCAGGCGGAGCTTGTGGGCCAGCTGCTCGTCGTCGGTGGTCACCACCGCACCCTCCCCGGTGGTGATGTTCTTGGTGGGGGTGAAGCTGAACATGCCGGCGTGCCCCCAGGAGCCCACCGGCCGGCCGCGGAAGCGGGCTCCGTGGGCCTGGGCGGCATCTTCCAGGAGCACCACGCCGGCATCGTCGGCGATCTGGCGGAGGCGATCGAGGTCGGCGGCCTGTCCGCCGTAGTGCACGGGCACGATGGCCCTGGTGCGCGGGGTGATCCGGCGGAGCACGTCGTCGGGATCGAGGTTGAGCGTGTCGGGGCGGATGTCGGCGAACACCGGCGTCGCCTGCGCGTGGAGCACGGAGGTGGCGGTGGAGATGAAGGTGAGCGACGGGACGATCACCTCGTCTCCGACCCCGATGTCCGAGGCCAGGTACATCGCAGACAGGGCGACGGTGCCGTTGGCGAAGGCCACGCCGTGCTCGGTGCCGTGCAGCGACGCCATGTCCGCCTCGAACTGCCGGGTGAACGGTCCGTTGGTGAGGATGCCCGACGCCAGCACCTCGCGGACGGCGTCGACCTCCTCCTCGCCGGTGACCGGTGCGGCCATCCGGATCAGCGGTTGGGGCGAGGCCTCGGCGGGATCGCCTGCCGAGGCGAGCGGGTCGTACCCCGAGGGCACGGTGGCGGTCATCAGCCTTCCCCCAGGAACTCGGGCATGGTGGCGTGCCCTTCCGCGGCGATCCCGTCGCGCTTCACGACGAGCCACAGGGTGCGGGCGATGATGGCGAGGTCGAGGCGGATCGACCAGGTGTCGACGTAGTGCACGTCGAGCTCGAAGCGGTGCTCCCACGACAGCGTGTTGCGGCCCTGTACCTGAGCCAGCCCCGTGAGCCCGGGCCGGACCTCGTGGCGGCGGGCCTGGTGGGGGGTGTAGCGCGGGAGGTAGCTGGTGAGCAGGGGGCGGGGACCGACCAGGCTCATGTCGCCGCGCAGGACGTTCCACAGCTCGGGCAGCTCGTCGAGGCTCAACGAGCGGATGAAGCGGCCGAGCGGCGTGAGCCGTTCGGCGTCCGAGCCGGCGCCCTCGCGCATGGTGCGGAACTTGACCAGCGTGAAGGGCTTGCCGTGGCGGCCTGGCCGCACCTGCAGGAACAGCACGGGCCGTCCGATGTCGCGCCGGATGAGCAGCGCCAGCACGGCCATCGGCACCGCTGCCACCAGGAGGCCGAGCGACGCGCCCACGATGTCGACGGCCCGCTTCAGCACGGGAGATCGCATGGGCCACCTCCTGACACAGGCTCGACCGGACCGGCTCCGGTGGGTACCGGGTCCGGTTCGTCTGACATGGGCGGAACCCGCGGAGTGTAGATCCCGGAGACCGAGAGCATCTCGGTGCGTATGCTGCGCGAATGACCGACAGCCGTCGTCCGGTGGTGATCGTTGGGGCAGGGGGGTTCGGGCGCGAGGTTCTCGACGTCATCGAGGCGGCCGACGCCGCGTCGCCCCGGTTCCGGGTGGTGGGGTTCGTCGACGACAACACCCGTCACCGGCGGATCCTCGCGGCCCGGGGCGCCGTGCTGCTCGACGACTTCGACGACCTCCGTGCCTCGGGAGCCGGCTACGTGGTGGCCGTGGCCGATCCCGATGCCCGCCGCAAGTTGGTCCTGCGGGCCGAGGAGGCCGGGCTCGAGCCCGCTGACGTGTGGCACCCCACGGCGGTGGCCGGTGCCGTCAACACCATCGGTGAGGGAATGGTGGCCTGCGCCAACGTGAGCATCACCACCAACATCGCCATCGGGCGCCACGCGCACCTCAACCTCAACACCACGGTGGGCCACGATTGCGTCTTCGGCGACTTCGTCACCGTGAACCCCGGCGCCAACATCTCGGGCTCGGTCACGCTGGGCTCCGGGGTCACGGTGGGCACCGGTGCGGTGATCATCCAGGGGGTGACCGTGGGCGAGGGCACCATGGTGGGTGCCGGCGCCATCGTGACCCGTGATCTGCCCCCCCGGGTGGTGGCCATGGGTGCACCGGCGCGACCGGTCCGCTCGCTCGCCTGACCCCAACGCCCGAGGGTGGAGGAGCACCGCTACACCTCGTCGGCACCGGCACCGGCGCCGGTGCCGGTGCCGGCGCCGACACCGGTGCGGCGGACGGCTTCTCGCAACCGGTGGCTCAGACGTTGGTCCTCGTCGGCCCCGTAGTAGTCGTACCCGTACCCCGGTCCGTACGACGCCTCGCGGCCCACGCCGTTGAAGAGGATCCCCTCGAGCGGTGCGTTGACCTGGGCCAGCATCTCGAGCGAGCGGTGCAGTGCCCGCCGGGTGGTGGACCGGGCGGTCACCACCAGGATCGTGGCGTCCGCGTAGCCGGCCAGCACCGCGGCGTCGGCCACCGGCAGCAGGGGTGGGGAGTCGACCACCACCGTGTCGGCGAACTCGGCCAGCTTCTCGAGCAGGGCCTGGGTGGCCTTGCTGCTCAGCAGTTCGACGGGGTTGGGCGGCGTCGGGCCCGAGGGCAGCACGAGCAGGCCATCGACGTCGGGGACGAGGACCAAGGCGTCGTTCACGTCCATCTCGCCCTTGAGCACCGTGGTGAAGCCGGCGTCGGACTCGATGCCGAAGAACTCGTTGAGGCGGGGGCGGCGCAGGTCGCAGTCGACGAGGATCACGCGCTTGCCGGCGTTGGACAGGGCCACCGCCAGGTTGGCGGCGGTGGTGGTCTTGCCCTCGCCGGAGCTGGAGCTCGTGATCTGGATGATCCCGACCTTGTGCTCGATCGCCGCGAACTCGAGCGCGGTGCGCATGCTGCGGTACGCCTCGGAGGTGGACGAGTGGGGGTGGGTGAGCGACTCCAGCACCGGGGTGCCACGGTCCCGCCAACCCGGGACCGCCGGGATCAGACCCAGCACCGGGATCCCGCCGCTGGCCAGGTCGAGGTCGTCCTTGGTGCGCAGCGTGTCGTCGAAGTAGTCCCGCACGAAGGCCACGGCCAGACCGAGCAGCAGGCCGATCCCCAGCGCGATGAGGCCGTTGCGCATCGGGCGGGGGGAGACCGGGTCGGTGGGCACCGCCGAACCGGAGACGGTGTAGTTGTCGCCCCGAGCCGTCAGGGAGGCCCGGGTGGCGAGCTGGTCGAGCTTGTTCTGCAGCTGGGCCTGGCGGGCCACCACCTGGCGCGGGTCGACGAGCGTCTGGAGCCGCTCCAGCTCGGTGGTCAGCAGGAGGCGCTTGGCCGGGTCGGTGGTGACGGCGAGCTGTCCGACGATCTCGTCGATGCGGGTCTTGTACTCGGCCACCTCGCCGTCGAGGTTCTGGATCTGGGCCCGGACGTCGATGACGGCGTTGTCGATCGCGCTGGCGATCATCGTCTGGCGGACCTTGACGTAGGTGGCGGCGAAGTCGTTGACGTGCTTGGTGGCCTCCTCCGCATCGGTGCTCCGGGAGGTGATGAACACCACCGGCGTGGCCTCGACCGTCTTGATGGTCACGTCGGGTTGGTAGCCGAGCTGTTCGGCGATGGACCGGTTGATGGGCCGGCTCCGCATGAGCTCGGCCTCGGTCTCCACCTGGGCCTGGGTCACGGCCTGGTCGGGATCGAGCGAGCTCGAGATGGCCGACGAGGCGACGGGCACCTCGAGGACCACCGTGGACTCGGCCTCGTAGATCCGGGTCTGGAACAGACTGATGGCGATGGTGACCACGGCGATGGCCAGCGCGATGACGATGATCGTCCACCGCTGCCTGCGGATGACCGTGACATAGTCTCGCAGGTCGAGTTCCGATCGAGCCGGTGTGACGTCAGCCATAGGGAGCGGACCCTACATGGGATGGTGCCGGGCGGGCCGTTCGACGCGGGGTCGAGGGTGGTCCGACATGGCATCATCGTGCGGTGGCCAGCAGCGTCTCCAACCTGTCCGGCCGTCGCGAGGTGAGGGGCCCGATCTTCGATGACCAGCGGTCGGCTCGGTCTCAGGACGGGCGGGCCCGGACCCGCAATCCCGTGCCGCCGCTGTTCCTGCCCCACACCATCGCCATGCTGGCGGGGCTGTTCGTCGCCGTGATCCCCGGCCCGCGCCTCGCCCTCGAGGTCCTCGCGGTGATCTCGGCCCTGTACGCCCTCTACGTCGTCGGCAGCCGGGGCCGTGCGTTCCTCACCCCGTCGGGGGTGTACTTCCTGGCCTCCGGGGTGTTCGTCGGCCTGGCCGCCCACTACCTCGCCGAGGTCGGGAGCGTCAACGAGCTCTCGGTGTTGCGCGACTGGGCGGTGGTCGCGTTCACCACCACCACCGCGACCGCCATGGTCGTCACCGCCTTCTCGATCCGCTGGAAGCTCGAGTGGCCGTCTCGGGCGGACCTCCGAGCCGGCGAGGCCCGCGCCGTCCCCCGCACGCCCCCGACCTTCTGGCTGCTGGCCGTGGCCATGGTGGTCACGTCGCAGCTGCCCCCCGTGCGTGCGCTGAACACCACCCTCGCCACGGCCGTCGGCCTCGCCGGCGTGATCATGCTGGTGCTGGTCGCCTCTTCCCGGCGCGTCAAGATGCGCTGGCACGGAGATCTCGTCCTGGTGGCCATGGCCGTGGTGATCCCCGTGGTCTGGATCCAGCTCGAGTTCGAGGGCAGCGGGCGGCTGACCCTGGCCGGCATGGGCATCGCCAGCCTGCTGGCCTGGAACCTCGTGCGCCCCCGCCGCATCCAGAAGGTGGCGGTGGTGCTGGCCATCCCCGTGTTCCTCATCTTCTCCGGGCTGAACCGAGTCAACCAGGACGGCGGTCGCGACGTCAGCTCCCGCAGCGTGCTCACCGGCGGGGAGGGCCTGTCGTCGATGTACGGCCCGCTCGACACCTGGACGGAGCTGGTCACGGTCGACCGCGCCCACCTCGAGCACACCCGGGCCGGTCCCATCGGCCCCCGGTTCGGCCAGACCTTCCTGAACACGCTCTACCTGCCGATCCCCAGGAGCGTGTGGAAGGACAAGCCGCTCGGGTTCGGTGCCGAGCTCACCCGGATCCTGCGACCGACCCTCCTGCGCGAGGGCCGGATCGCCCCGGAGCACTCCATGGCCGCGCTGATCGACGGCGAGTTCTACGTGAACTTCGGCCTGTTCGGGCTGGTGCTGCTGCCGTTCGCCATGGGCGCGTTCCTGGCCGTGCTCGACCGGGCCCACCTGCGCCTGGCGAGGTCGGGTCTGGGCACCGTCGACGACTGGTGGCGGGCCACCATCGTCGTGTGCCTGGTCACCAGCCTCGGCGACCTCTTCTGGGTGGGCACCTTCACGTTCATGGCCCGTGGTGGCATGGCGGCGGTCATGGCGTGGATCGTGTGGCGCCTCTCCACGCGCCGGCCGCGTGCCGTGTCGCCGCCCGACACCCGGAGCGCGTGAGCGCGGGTGCACGCCCACCGACGCGGTGCATGGACCGAGGGCTACCTGGACGAGGCTCCCCAGGAGGGCCAGGTCCGCGTCTCGGTCGACCGCCAGGTCGCCCTGGTTCCGGTCGACGACGAGTACTTCGTGCGTCGTGCCGACCCGGCCATGCTGGTCAGCTACCTGCGGTCGCTCGGGCCGCGTCGGGTGTTCCGCAAGGTGGTCTCCCGGCGCCGGGAGGCGGCGCGCAACGACTCCTGGCTGAGCGTGGGCCTCGGCACCCTCGCCGACGGGACGGCGGTGGTCTTCGTGGTCACCACCGGTCCCGGGGCGGTGGAGCGTGCGGTGGTGGACGAGCGCCTCTGCGTGCCGGCGCCCGGCGGACCCGCACCGCCAGGAGGTCCCGACCACCGCGAGCCCGCGCCCGGGGCCGCCCCCTGGGCCGCGGTCCCGTCCGACGTGCGGGCGGTCCTCGAACCGCTGGTGGGCTGGCGGCGCGAGGCCGGCTCTGACCCCGTGGTGTCGCCGGACGCGTGGGCCCATCTCGACGACCTCGTGCGCCGGCCGCCCGGCCGGGCGTTCACGGTGCTGCCCGCCCGTCCGGCGCCGAGCGCCGTGCGGGAGCGGGTGGAGGCCACCGGGGCCGGCGAGGCCCACGACGATCGGCCGGCGCTCCACCTGTTCGGCTACGGCCAGTACGCCAAGACCCAGGTGATCCCCAACCTGTCCGAGCGGCTCCGGCTGGTGTGCGTGCACGAGGTCAACCCGTTCCAGCTCGGACCCGTCGAGCCCGGTCCGGTGGCGTGGGACACCAGCGGACGTCCGCGCCAGCACGAGACCATCCGCAACGCCGCGGTGGCGGGCTACCACCACACCCACGCGCCGCTCGCGGTGGAGCTACTCGACCGCGGCGCGCGGCACGTGGTGGTCGAGAAGCCCATCGCCACCACCCCCGCACAGCTCGACGACCTGCTGGCCGCCATGTCCCGCCACCCCGACGCGCGCGTCCACGTCGCGTTCCAGCGCCGGTACCTGTCGTTCAACGCCCACTTGATCAGCGACCTCGGCGGGGCGCCGGTGTCGATGTCGGCCACGGTGTTCGAGGTGCCGCTGCCGGCCCGGCACTGGTACCGATGGCCCGTCGTGGGCAACGCGGTGGTCTCCAACGGCTGCCACTGGATCGACCACTTCCTGCACCTGAACCCGTCCGCCGAGGTCACCCACCTCCACGCCCAGCCGCTCGGCTCCCAGCTGGTGCTGGCGATCGACCTCGACAACGGGGCCAGCGCGTCGATCTCCCTGCGCCACGAGGGCTCACCACGCCGCGGGGTGCGGGACCGCTGCACCTACTGGCACGGTGACGCCACCGCAACCATCGACGACCTGCGCGAGTACACCGCCGAGCGGGGCTTCCGGCAGCTGCGTCGGCGGAGCGCCCACCCGTACCGATCGCTCGAGGACATGTACGCCGAGCTCGCCCGACGGATCGCCCTCGACCTCCCAGGCGATGCGGCCGACGTGACGCGCCGATCGGCGGCCACCACCCTGGAGCTGGCGCGCCTGGTGGACGAGCACCGATGAGCGCCGCCTCGCCTCGGATCCTGGTCGACCTCTCGGTGGCGCCACCGGGCGGCGCCGGCACCTACGCGGCCGGGTTCGTCGACGGGCTGGTCGAGGCCGACCTCGCCGATCGCCGCCAGCTGGTGGTGGTGGTCGACGACACCTGGGCGCCGCGGCACGCCGAGGCGCTCGCCGCCCTCGAGCGCAGCGGCATCACGGTCGATGCCTGCTCCTTCGCGGCACCGGGCACGTGGGCGGCCCGGATCGGACGGGGCCGCGCCATGCGGGCGATCGCCGATCGCCACGGAGCCGATGTGGCCTTCTTCCCCCGCGACGTTGCGCCCCGCATGCGCCGACCCATCGTGGTGCTGGCCAACAACCTGTACGCGTGGCAGCCGTTCTCGTCGGCCACCGCGATCGGCGGCCGGGTGGCGGTGGGCCTGCTGCGCGCTGCGGCTCGCGGGACGGCGCGCCGGGCCGCCGCCGTACTGGCCGTGTCGGGTCCGATGCGCGACGCCATGGGCGGCGTGGAGGTGGCCACCGTCGTCCACCACGGCTGCGCCCTGGACCCCTTCGACCGGTCCGACGTGGTCGACGATCCCCACGGCCCGTTCCGGGTGGCCGTGGTCGGCACGGTGATCGCCAACAAGGGGATCGAGGTGGTGATCGAGGGCGTGGCCGAGGCTCGCCGGGATGGGAGGCCGTGGGAGCTGCACGTCCACGGCTCACGCGGCGACGCCGCCTACGCCGTCGAGCTCGACGACCTGGCCCGGCGGCGCCTCGGCAACCCGGTCCTGCGCGGCCCGGCGTACGGCCCTGACCTCCTCGAGGCCTACCGCCAGGCGCAGGTGGTGGCCGTCGGCGGCACGTTCGAGTCGTTCTGCTTCCCCCTCGTCGAGGCCATGCGCTCGAGCTGCGTGGTGGTGGCACCGGACTGCGCCCTCGTCCGCGAGGTGTGCGGCGACGTGGCGGTCACCTACCGCGAGGGAGATCCCGCCTCCCTCGCTGCCGCGCTGGAGGTGGCCTGGACCGAGCGAGGCCACCGGCGACGGGCCGGCCTCGAGCGCAGCCTGCGCTTCACGTGGTCGGCCACCGTGGAGCAGACCATCGGTGCCGTCCGCGCCGCGGTGGCCGCCCCGTGAGCGCCGTGCTGCCCCCGCCGGCCGGTCGGGCCGTGGCACCTCGTCGCGGGCTGGCCAGGCGGTTGTCGGTCGGGGTCACCGATCAGCTCCTGTCGAGCGGATCCAACTTCCTCGCCCTGCTCGCCGGCGCCCGGTCCCTCGACACCGACGGCTTCGGCAGCTTCTCGCTCGCCCTGCTGTCGTACACGCTCGTCCTCGGCATCACCCGGGCCCTGTGCTCGGAGGCGCTGCTCGTCCGCCCCGGCGACACCGAGGCCGGCCACCGGTCGCGGGTGAGCGACGCCACCGGATCGGCCATCTGGGTGGGCATCGTCGCCGCGATGGCGTTCTCGGCCGCGGCGATCGTCTCGAGCCCGCCGCTGGACCGGTGCTTCCTGCTGCTGGCCGTGGCCATGCCCGGCCTGCTCGTGCAGGACACCCTCC
>CAZIVZ010000046.1:0-12487 GCA_964542495.1 uncultured Aquihabitans sp. | reverse complement strand
GGGTGGTAGTCCTGGTCGGTGGCCGCCTTGGTGAGGTAGATCGGCATGATCGGGTCGCCCAGGAAGACCACGGTGGTGACCTTGGCCTCCTTGAGGCGCGACACCAGCGCCCGAGCCTTCTCGCCCAGCTCGGCGATCACGAGCTGGTACGTGAGGTTCACCGCCGACTTGTATCCCCGCGGCCCCCCGCGCTCCTCCACCAACTTCTCGGTGCCGCCGAACACCGGTGGGTCCTGCTCGAAGTGCACCACGCCGAACACCCGCTCCCGCGCCCGGGTCTCGGCGTCGCCGGCGAACTCGGCCTTGCGGCCGAGCAGGCGACCGATGGTGTAGTCGCCCAGGTTGAGCAGGTACTGCTCGGGGGTCTGGAGGTTGCCCCACAGGTAGGGGGCGTTCTTCTGGAAGGTGGCGTCGGGGATCGACAGGCCGCACCCGAGGCACAGCACGCCCCGGCTGGCCAGCTCCTCGGCGTAGGCGCTCTCCTGCCCCGGGCCGCCGATCGAGGCGAACGCCTTGATCTCGGTGGCCACGGTGACGGCGTCGGCGCGCGAGGCCGTCTCGTCGGATCCGGTGCCCTTGAACTGCACCACCTCGAGCCGGCGACCCCACGTCTCGAAGGTGGCCTGGTACATGTCGAGGAGCTTCTGGCGGGTCTCGCGGGCCAGCTCGGGCGGGTCGAGCGTGGCCTGGAGGCTGGCGGAGAGGTCGTCGTCGGCCGCTTCGTAGGCCACCACCTTGATCGTGTCGGCGGTGACGCCCTGGTAGGTGGCGCCTCCCTCCACGCCCGCCCGAGGAGCCACGCAGGGTGGGGCATAGGTCGACGGGAGCGACATGCGCCCCGTCTCGCGGTCGCAGCCGGCGGTCCAGGCCACCGACGCGGTGGTGCCCGCCTTCTCGGCCTCGGCCCAGGTGACGGGAAGCTTGCTGGCCGAGCTGCCCACCTCGCTCGACGGACCGGCGGCGTCGACCGACTCGCCCTCACGTCCCGTGGACGCCAGCACGGCCACCAGTGCGACGGCCACCAGGACCGCGGCGAGGGGGCCGAACCGGGCCAGCAGCGAGGCGCGCGGTGGCGGGGTGGCGGTGCGAGGGGTCATGGCTGGGACCTCGTGGAGGCGAGTGAGGAGGGATCGGCTGCACCCGAGCGCCCGATGACGGCGGCATCGCCGCCGAGGTAGGACTCGACCACCGCCGGGTGGGCGAGCACCTCGGCCGGCGGGCCCTCGGTGACCACGGCGCCCTGGTCGAGCGCCACGAGGTGGTCCGAGATCGAGGCGATGAGCGACATGTCGTGCTCGATCACCACGAGGCTGGCGTCGAGCGCGTCACGGATGCGCAGGAGGAGCGGCCCGAGGGCCTCGGCCTCGCGCTGGGCGATGCCCGACGACGGCTCGTCGAGCAGGACCACGGTGGGCTCGTGGGCCAGCACGCAGCCGAGGTCGACCACGCGGCGAGACCCGGTGGACAGCTCGCCCACGAACTTGGACCGGTAGGCCTGGAGGCCGAGGAGCTCGATCAGCTCGTGGACGCGATGGCGGGCCACGTGCTCGCTCTGGACGTGGGGTGGCAGCCGGAAGGCGGCGTTGAGCGGGTCCTTCACGTCGAGCCACCGCTCGAGGGCCACCAGCAGCACCTCCTCGACGGTGAGCGACGGGAACAGGCGCGAGTCCTGGAAGCTGCGGCCGAGGCCGATCAGGGCCCGGCGGTTCGGGGCCAGGCTGGTGAGGTCGACCCCGCCGAGCTTCACGTGGCCGGACTCGGTGCGGGCGAACCCCGAGATGAGATCGAACACGGTGGTCTTGCCGGCGCCGTTGGGCCCGATCAACCCCACCACCTCGCCCTGGCCCACGCGGAACGCCACGTCGCTCACCGCCCGGATCCCGCCGAAGCTCACCGACACGCCGGCCACCTCGAGAGCGGCGGGCGCCTCGGCATCGAGGTGCGTCGCCGGCCTGGCGGGCGTGGCGGGCGAGGCGGTACCGCCATCGCCAGGCCCGTCGGGGCCGAGGCGTCCGACCGCGCCCTGGAGGAACACCGAGCGCAGCACGTCGGGGCGGTCCAGCAGCTCGGCGGTGGGGCCGTGGAAGCGGATCTCGCCCTTCTCCATGAAGTAGGCGGTGTCGGCCACGGTGAGGGCCACGTTGACCGACTGCTCCACGAGGATGATGGTGGTCCCCCGGTCTCGCAAGCCTCGCACCACACCAAGGAGCTGCTCCACCACCACCGGCGCCAGGCCGAGCGAGAGCTCGTCGATCATGAGCAGCTTGGGCTCGGACAGGAAGGCCATGGCCAGGGCCAGCACCTGCTGCTGGCCGCCCGAGAGGTCGGCGGCCGGATCGTGCAGCCGCTGGCCCAGGATCGGGAAGAGCTCGAGCGCCTCCTCGACCCGGGCGCCGCGCGCCGCGGCGTCGTGGCGGAGCATCCACCCGGCGGCGCGGAGGTTCTCCTCCACCGTGAGGGTGGGGAACACGCCGTGGCCGCCGGGCACCTGGGCGATGCCGAGCGGGGCGATCTCCTCGGGCGGGGCGTGGGTGATGTCCCGCCCGTCGAACACCACGGCGCCCCGGTGGGCTGGTGCCACCCCCGAGATGGCCTTGAGCAGGGTGGACTTGCCGGCGCCGTTGGTGCCGAGCAGGGCGATCACCTCGCCCTCGGCCACGTCGAGGTCGACCCCGAACAGCACCCGCACGTCGCCGTAGGCCACCTCGAGCGCTCGAACGCTGAGCAGCGGCAGCTTGCCCGCGGCCCGGTCCTCGAGCATCTGGGCCCGGGTGGCGGCACCGGTCCACACCTGGGCGATGTCGTCGGCGATCACCCCGCCCACCGAGGCGATCAGCAGGCCGCCGATCAGGAACACGGGGGTCATGGCCAACATGCCCCAGCGGAAGCCCCACGTGTCACCCATCCACCCCACGAAGGGGATGATCAGCAACCCGGGGAGGATCCATAGGGCACCGATCGAGAACCCCATGGCCCGGGCCCGGGGCGGGATGGCCAGCGAGAGCGACGCCAAGACGCCCGGTCCCACGATCACCAGCGAGCCGGCGATGAGGCAGTGGGCCGCCACCGCCAGGTACACGTTGGGGGCTCCTGCGAAGGCGGCCGCCATGGTGGAGGCCACCACGGCGCTGCCGGCCAGCACCTTGAAGATGTGCGACGGCCCCTTGGCCAGGGCCCGCATGGTGAGGCGCGATCCGAGGGCCACGCCCACCAGCTCCACGAGCTGCACCGGGACGTTGGCCCAGGCCCGGGACAGCTCGCTCAGGTCGAACGTCTCGGCGTACTGGAGCGAGGCCAGGGCGGCGAAGCCCACGATCGACGCGGCGAGGAACGGGAGGGCGACGAAGATCCGCCGGAGGCTGCGGATGGTCCACACCATGCGGGTGGCCTCGGCGAACGACGGGGGTGCCTCGTCGGCGCCTGCTCCCGTACCGGGGTCGGCGGCTTCGCGCTCGAAGTGGCCCCGGCCCGGGTCGGTGAGCTTGAGCCCGGCGACCACCAGCAGCAGCGTGGGCACCGCGAACACCAGGAACGGCGCCCGCCAGTTGAACACCGATGCCAGCCCGGCACCGATCAGCAAGCCGCCGATCACGCCCACGCTGTTGGCGGCCCGGTGGATGGCGTATACCCGGGGTCTGCTGGCGATCGGGTAGTAGTCGGCCAGGAGGCTGTTGTGGGTGGGGAACACCACGGCCTGGCCCACCGCCGAGCCGGACCGCATGATCACCAGCAGCCACACCGAGACGGCGAACCCGGTGCCGAACGAGAACGCGCCCCAGATGGCTGCGCCGGCCAGGGCGATGCGCACCCGGTTGGACCGGTCGGAGAGGTGGGCGATGGGCACGGTGAGCATCAGGGCCACGGCCCCGGCCACCGCCACCACGGAGAGGATGCCGGTGTTGCTCAGCCCGAGGTCGTCGCGGATCTCGGGCAGCAGGATCCCGTAGGCGCTGCGGTCGAGCTCGTCGGCCATGTTGAGGCCGAACAGGACGGCCAGCGGGTACCACCCGGCGGTGCCGAGCCAGGCGCGCCGGCCACCGGGGCCGGGCGCGGCGGCGGGCTGCGGGCTGGCGGCCGGGGCGTCGGCGGTGGCGGTCACGACGCCGAGCTCCCCACGGGCTCGGGCCGGGGCGGGAGGGCCACCTTGATGGCCTCGGGCACCTGATCGGGGTCGCCCTCGTCGGCCAGGAGGCTCGCCACCACGATCCCCCGCTGGCGGGCGAGGCGCCGCAGCAGGGCGTCGCGACCGCGGTAGAGGAGGTTGGCGAGGCCGCCCGGCAGCACCAGCAGCACCGCGAGCACACCCACCGCCGAGGGCAGCAGGCGCCACTTCTCGGGCAGGAACCACACGCCGCCGTTGAGGTACAGCGCGCCGAGCACGGCCCCGGACAGCGAGCCGAGGCCACCGACCACGGCGGCGGTGAACACGCCCAGGCTCTCGGCGGCCACGAACGGCTTCTCGCTGTAGGCCTGGCTGACGTGGACCAGCAAGCACCCGGCGGTGGCGGCCAGGAACCCCGACAGGGCGAACCCGGTGAGCTTGGCCCGGACCACCGACACGCTGTAGGCGGCGGCGCCGCGCTCGTTGTCCCGCACGGCCAGCAGGACCCGACCGGTGCGGCTGCGGCGGATGCCGGCCACGGCCAGGAACCCGAGGACCACGACCACGAGGCACACCTCGAACATGGCGGCCTGGCTGGTGAGGTCGAAGGTGCGGAACAGCGCGGGGCGCTCGAGGCGGTCCTGGGGGATCCAGCTCTGCTCCTTGCGGTTGAGCAGGTAGTTCGACGAGGCGAGCGCGAACGCCAGGGTGGTGACGGCGAGGTACAGGCCCGGCAGGCGCAGCGCCGGAAGGCCCACCACCACCGCCACGACCGAGCCGGCCAGCCCGGCGAGGATGAGCGCCAGGCTGAGGTCGAGGTGCCAGGTGCTGGTGGCCACCGCGCCCATCACCGCCCCCACCGACACGAACGACATCTGCCCGAGCGACACCTGGCCCGCCCACCCGGTGAGCACCACCACCGACAGCGCGATCAGGGCGTAGGCGGCCACCGTGGCCGCCTTCAGCTCGTCGCCCGCGCCCAGCACCAGGGGCAGCGCCGCGGCCAGGGCCACGGCCAGCGCCGGCAGGGCGGCCCGGCCGATGCGCACCACCGCCAGGTGGCGCAGCTCGGCGGGCACCGGGCGCACCTCGTCGGCCGCGGTCCAGCCGGCCGAGCCGTCGACGTCGCCGCGCCGGGTGCTGGCACGACGGAACACCAGCACCACGAGGATGACCGCGGCGAGCACCACGTAGGTGCGGCCGGGCGAGCTCGGGTTGTTGGCGGTGACGCCCTGGTCGAGGATGCGCAGCGCCACCGCCGAGGCGGTGATGGCCGGCAGGTGGTCGAGCCGGCCGAGCACCAGGGCACCGAGCGCGAACACCAGGGCCTGCGGGCTGAGGGTGGACGCGCCGCCCACGCCGAAGATCGACGCGTGGAGGAACAGCCCCACGAACGACAACGTGGCCGCCACCGCCCACACCAGGGTCTGGAGCCGCCGCACCGGGATGCCCAGCAGCCCGGCCCGGTCCGGCCGTTCGGCGCTGGCCCGCACCGCCACCCCGATGTCGGTGCCGCGCAGGAAGAGGGCGAGGCCCAGCAGGATCAGCGGCGCCACGATCACCGCCACGATCTCGCTGCCGCCGAAGGTCTGGCTGCCGATGGTGATCCGGGCCGAGATCGGGTCCGGGATGGTCTCGTCGATGAAGAAGTCCCGCCCCCACCAGCGCGGCAGCAGCAGGCTGCACACGATCAGCAGCTGCGAGATGCCGATGGTGGCCACGGTGAGCAGCAGCCGCGGGGCCCGGAAGAACCGCCGCACGATCGCCAGCTCCACCACCGCGCCGAGCGCCACCGCCGCCAGCAGGCCGGCGCCCACGCCCACCAGGTAGGGCACCCCGGTGACGGTGATCAGGCCGACGGCCAGCGTGGTGGGCACCATGCCGAGGTCGCCCTGGGCGAAGTTCAGGATCCGGTTGGCCCGGTAGACCAGCGCCAGGCCCAGGGCCACCAGCGCGGTGAGCAGCCCGGTGACGATCCCGAGCGACCACGGCCCCACCCCCACCGGGAAGGCCACGAGCTGGAGCGCCACGATGCCCAGCGCGGGCACGAACGGACCCACCGGCTGGTATCGGGCGGCCAGCCGGCGCGCCGCCGCGGTTCGGGTCATGCGGCTTGCGGGTTGGGCACGGGTGCGGTCCCCCTGGTGGTCCGGTCTCGTCCGGGGGTCCCCTCCCCTGGCTGGACGAAAGTCCTTGCAGGGTAGCTGCAAGTTCTTTGCCGTGCGGGGCAGGGTCCGGCGATGGGGCGGACCGTACCGTGACGCCCCGACGCTCGCGGCCGCAGCGCGGTTCAGGGGGCGACGAGGTGGTTGATCGCCTCGGCCAGGCGGACGTCTCGGGCGGTGAGGCCGCCGGCGTCGTGGCTCACGAGGTCGATCGTGACCCGGTTCCAGGAGTTGGACCAGTCGGGGTGGTGGCCCTGGCGCTCGGCCTCGGCGGCCACGCGGGTCATGAACGCGAACGCCTCGGCGAAGTCGGCGAAGGCCAGCTCGCGGTGCAGCTTCCCGTCGACCACGTCCCAGCCGGGAGGCGGCTCGACGGGCGAGGTCATGCGAAGGGGCCGGGGCCGAACGGGTCGTCGGCGAAGGGGTCGTCGGGTGCCGGCGCGGGCTCGGGCTCGTCGTCCTGGTACGCGGCGTAGCCGTGGACCTCGAGCTCGTCGGCCAGCTCGGCGCCACCGGTGTGGCGGATCTGGCCCTTCACGAGGATGTGGACGCGGTCAACCTTGAGCTCGCGCAGCAGGCGGGTGTAGTGGGTGATGGCCAGGACCCCGAGCCCGGTCTCGGACGTGGCCTGCTCGACGCGGCGCGAGCAGTCCCTCAGGGCGTCGACGTCGAGGCCGGAGTCCAGCTCGTCGAGGACGGCGATCTTGGGGGCGAGCACGCCGAGCTGGAGGGTCTCGTTGCGCTTCTTCTCCCCACCGGAGAGGTCGACGTTGAGGTCCCGGCCCAAGAAGCGGTCGGCGAAGCCGATGCGGGCGGCCTCGGCGCCCACCAGCGCGGGCACCGCCGACGCGTCTCGGCCGCCGGCTTCGAACGCGGCGGCCAACATGGCCTCCACCGACACGCCGGGCACCTCGGTGGGGTACTGGAGGGCCAGGAACAGGCCGGCCTGAGCCCGCTCCCAGGTGTCGAGGGCGAGGAGGTCTGCCCCGTCGAGCGTGATCGACCCGCCGGTGACCTGGTAGCCGGGCCGGCCCATGATCACGTGCGACAGGGTGGACTTGCCGGACCCGTTGGGGCCCATGACGGCGTGCACCTCGCCGCTGCGTACGGTGAGGTCGATCCCCTGGAGGATCTCCTTGCCGTCGACCCCGGCCCGGAGGCCCTTGATCTCGAGGACGGTCATGCGGGGGTGGCCTCCGAGGCGCTGGGCAGGGTGACCACGACGTCGCCGTCGACCACCGAGACGTCGTAGACGGGCACGGGCTGGGTGGCGGGCAGCACGTCGGGCTCGCCGGTCTCGAGCGAGAACGAGCTGCCGTGCTTCCAGCACTCGATGCGGCGGGTGTCGACGTCGACCTCGCCCTCGCTGAGGGAGAAGTCGGCGTGGCTGCACCGGTCCCCGATGACGTACACGTCGGTGCCGATGCGCACCACCGAGAGGCGGTGGTCGCCGACGTCGACGCGCGTGGCACCGCCGTCGGGCAGGTCTTCGAGGCGGGCCACCACCACGGTGGTCATCGGAGGTCTCCGGCGGTGCGGTCGAGCTTGGCGGCGATGCGGGCGCGCACGGCGGGCACGGCGGCGGCCACGGGCAGGGCCCGCACCACCTCGTCGAAGAAGCCGGCCACGATGAGGCGATCGGCCTGCTGGGGCGGCACGCCCCGGCTCTCGAGGTAGAAGCGCTGCTCGGCGTCGACCGGGCCCACCGTGGAGGCGTGGCTGCAGTGGACGTCGTTGGTCTCGATCTCGAGGTTGGGCACCGACTCGGCCCACGCGTCGTCGGACAGCTTCACGTTGCGGTTGGTCTGGAACGCGTTGGTTCCGCGCGCCTCCTTGTCGACCCGGATCAGCCCCGTGTACACGGACCGGCTGTGGCCGCCGACGGCGCCCTTGAAGAGCAGGTTCGACGTGGTGTCGGGTGCGTCGTGGAACTGGAACGTGCGGAAGTCGAGCGTCTGGGAGCCCTCGCCGAAGTACGCGGCCGAGAGGTCGGTGTTGGAGCCCCGGCCGGCCATGCGGCAATCGGTGCGGATGCGGGCGTAGCTGCCGCCCAGGCCCACCAGGGCGGCCTGGAGGTCTGCCTCCTGGTCCACCCGGGCCACGAGCGAGCCCACCTGCCAGGCCTCCTGGCCGAGCTCCTGCACGTGCAGGTAGCCGAGCCGGCCGCCCCGGGCCACCTCGAGCTCGGTGAGCGGGACGCTGAGCACGGCGCCGCGGCCCGACGACGTGTGGTCGACCACGGTGGCCTCGGCCCCTTCGCCGACGCGCACCACCAGGCGGGGGTAGGTGGCCAGCCCGGCGGTGGCGGCGTGGTTGACCACGAGGATCGGCGCATCGAGCCGCACCCCGCGGGGGACGATCACCACCACGGGGTGGGCGCAGAGCGCGTCGTTGAGGGTGGCGAAGGCGTCGGGGCCAGCACCGGCCACCGCGCCCAGGCCGGCGACGTCGGCATCGTCGAGATGGTCTGCGGTGGTGACCACGACGCCCTTGGCCACCCAGTCCGCCGGGAGCTCGCCCACCCGCACGGCACCGTCGACCACCGTGACCGTGACCCCGGCACCCTCACCGGCGAGCAGCGGCGGAGCGCTCGGGGCGACGGCTTCGGCGGTGCCGGGAGCCGGGGCGAACGCCGCCAGATCGAGCTCGGCGATGCGCGAGTACCGCCACACCTCCTCCTCGGGGGTGGGCAGGGGCGAGGCGGCGAAGCGCTCGGCGGCGGCCGAGCGGCGGGCACGGAGCCAGGCGGGTCCGGCCAGTGCGCCCGCGGTCTCGGCGATGGGGGTGCTCAGGGTGAAACGCTCCTCGGACGGGACGGGTGAACGCACCCGTGACCGGCTTGCGAGCCTACCGGCTGCCAAACTGACCCCCTATGCCGATGCGGCAGAACTGCAAGTTCTTCGAGTCCCGGACCTACGCCAACGGCGAGACGGTGCGGAAGTGCGACCTGGACCTCGCCCCCGAGGCTCCGTGGCGCTGCCCCGCGGACTGCCCCGCCTTCCAGCCGCGCCTGGCCGACGTCAACTGGCACCACGGCTCGCTGGTCACCCCCGCCACGCCCACCGAGCCCGTCGACCTCGACGAGCACGGCGACGCAGTGGCCGCCCTGCTCGACGCCGCCGAGGACATCATCAACGCCGCCGGCCCCCAGATCCTGGCCGAGGTCCAAGCCGAGCGCGCTGCCGAAGCCAAAGGCGGCCGCCTGGCCCGCTTCTTCCGCCGCAAGCCCAAGGGCGATTAGCGCTCTCGCGGATAGGCGCTGATTGCTGACCATCCACCCGTCGTTGGTGTGGCCGGTGTTGATGCCGGGTGCGACCCAGGACGACGACAAGGTGGAGGTTCGACCGGATCCTGGGAACCATCGTTCAGAACCGGCCCGTGACGGCCCGTGTTGAAGGATCCGTCAGAAGCCAGGGCATTCGGTCGCTCGTCCTTCTCGCCCGAGTTCATGGCCGATCGTGGATCACGGCGGCTGTTCGGCTGGCTCCGGCGATCCAGTCTCGAGCGTCGGCGGAGATCCAGCCTGCGAGCTGGGTGATGCTGTCGAGATCCCGCCTGAGGTTCCGATGGTGGACCGGCTCGTGATGAGCGACACGGTTCCGGAGGAAGTGGACCCGCTGGATCCGATCATCAACGGCCTGGCGAACGGCTCGCGGATCGCTGTGAGCCGGATGACTCGGGAACGCGTCGGTCAACGCCGGCACCCAAAGCGAGGTCAGATACGGCTTCGTGCAGAGGAACCGCCAGACATCGGCACTTCTGAGGTTAGAGTGCTCTGCGAAGGCCCCGGAACCGTCCCTGCTTCGGCAGACGGCCGGGGTTTCGCCCTTTTCGCACCATGGTCCCCGCAAGCCAACTCAGTCGGTGTTCCTCCGAACTCGGTACTTGCCTCGGTCGACTCCATCGAGGTCGTCGTAGGCCACAACGCGGGATCGACGATGTCGACACCGCCGAGCGAGGTGGTCCTCCCAGGTGGCGGGTCTGCACGTTTGGTGGCGGGACCTGGGCCTCCGTAGCGTCGTCGGCGGTGGACAGCGGCCTGTACGAATCCTTCTCGCGCGACCAGTGGCGGGCGCGGCGCGCCGCCACCCCGCTCACGCTCACCGCCGCCGACCTCGACGAGCTGCGCGGCCTCAACGAGGCCCTCGACCTCGACGAGGTGGAGTCGGTCTACCTGCCGCTGTCACGCCTGTTGAACCTGCACGCGTCGGCGGCACGGGCGCGCCAGCAGGCCACCGCCACGTTCCTCGGCCGCGAGGCGCCGGCCGCCCCGTTCGTGATCGGCGTGGCCGGCAGCGTGGCCGTGGGCAAGAGCACCACGTCGCGCGTGCTCCAAGCCCTGCTCGGCCGCTGGCCGGACCACCCCCGGGTGGACCTGGTGACCACCGACGGGTTCCTGTTCCCCAACGCCGAGCTCGAGCGCCGGGGCCTGCTCGGCCGCAAGGGCTTCCCCGAGAGCTACGACGTGCGCCGCCTGCTCGAGCTGCTCCGCCAGGTGAAGGCCGGCGCCGAGGAGGTGCGGGCCCCCACCTACTCGCACCTGGTCTACGACGTGCAGGGCCCCGAGCACGACGCCGTGATCAACCGGCCCGACATCTTGATCGTGGAGGGGCTCAACGTCCTCCAGGTCGGCCGGGGCACCACCACGTTCGTGTCGGACTACTTCGACCTCTCGATCTACGTCGACGCCGCCATGGACGACGTCCGCCGGTGGTACATCGAGCGGTTCCAGACCCTGCGCGAGACCGTGTTCCAGCGGCCCGACTCCTACTTCGCCCGCTACGCCCACCTCTCCGAGGAGGAGGCCACCGAGACGGCGCTGGCCATCTGGCGGGACATCAACGAGCGCAACCTGGTGGCCAACATCGAGCCCACCCGTGACCGCGCCACCGTGGTGCTCCACAAGGGCCCGGACCACCGCGTCACCCAGGTCCGCCTCCGCCGCACCTGATCCCGCCCGCCGGCCCGGCCGGTTTGGTAGGCAGGGGATCATGACCAGCGTGACGGGAACCGTGACCGGGTGCTGGCGGTACCCGGTGAAGTCGATGCAGGGGTTGGCCGAGACCACCCTCACGATCACCCAGGGAGGCGTGGCCGGCGACCGGCAGCGAGCCGTGGTCGACCCGGCCACCGGCCACCTCCTCACGGCCAAGCGGGTGAGCGCGCTGCTGCTCGCCTCGGCCACCGACGACGGCATCGCCCTGCCCGACGGCACGGTGGTGGGGGTCGACGCGCCCCACGTCGACGACGCCCTGTCGGCCTGGCTGGGCCGGCCGGTGCACCTCGCGGTGGTGGCCGAGGCCGGCCAGCGCAGCTTCGAGATGACCTTCGACCCGCCCAACGACGACGCCGAGTACTACGAGATCCCGGCGCCGGCCGACACGTTCCTCGACGCCGCCGCCGTGCACCTGGTCAACGCGGCCACGCTGCGGGGCTGCGCCGAGGCCCGGCCCGAGCTCGACTGGGACGTCCGGCGCTTCCGGCCCAACGTGCTGGTGGACCTGAGCGGCCCGGCCTTCGCCGAGCAGGACTGGATCGGTCGCCAGGTGCGAGTGGGCGACGCCGTGCTCCACGTCGACGGGCCCACCGTGCGCTGCGCCATGCCGCTGCGGGCCCAGCCCGACGGCCTGGCCCGCGAGCCGCAGCTGTTCCGGGCCATGAGCGAGCTGAACGAGGCCTTCCCGAACCACCTCGGCCTCTACTGCCGGGTGATCACGCCCGGCCAGGTGTCGGTGGGCGACGAGGTGGCGGCCGTCTGACCCAAGGTGTGCGTGATCGCGGTCGCCTCACGACCTCGGGCACGCACACCTCGATCGGAGGATCGGGCGACGCGGGTCAGCCGACCGAGCCCTCCATCTGGAGCTCGATCAGGCGGGACCACTCCACGGCGTACTCCATGGGCAGCGTCTTGGTGACGGGCTCGATGAAGCCGTTGACCACCATGGACATGGCCTGGTCCTCGGAGAGGCCGCGGCTCATCAGGTAGAAGAGCTGCTCGTCGGCCACCTTGGACACGGTGGCCTCGTGGCCGATCACCGCGTCTCGAGCGCCCACCTCCATGTAGGGGTAGGTGTCGCTGACGGAGAGGTCGTCGAGGATGAGGGCGTCGCACTGCACGTGGCTCTTGCAGCCGTAGGCGCCGTCCTCCACCCGGACCAGGCCGCGGTACGACGTGCGGCCACCGTCCTTGGAGATCGACTTGGACACGATCTTCGACGTG
>CAZIVZ010000045.1:0-12559 GCA_964542495.1 uncultured Aquihabitans sp. | reverse complement strand
AGGGGTTCTCGATCGTGGCGACGCCGTCGTCGGTCAGCAGCTCGGCGATGCCACCGACGAAGCCGTTGAGGTCGGGCACGTGCGCCATCACGTTGTTGGCGATGATCACGTCGGCCCGGCGTCCCTCGGATCGCAGGCGCTGGGCCAGGGCCACGCCGAAGAACTCCTGGAGGGTGGGCACCCCGGCCGCCTCGGCGGCGGCCGCCTGATCCGGCGCGGGGTCGATCCCCAGCACGTCGATGCCGGCCTCCACGAAGTTCCGCAGCAGGTACCCGTCGTTGCTCGCCACCTCCACGACGAGCGAACCGGGACCGAGTCCCTGGCGCTCGATGAGGGTCAGCGCGTGGTCGCGCGAGTGGCGCAGCAACATGTCGGAGAACGACGAGAAGTACAGGTAGTTCGCCACGAAGAGGGTCTCGGGCGGCACGTCCTCGGTGATCTGCACCAGCGAGCAGGTGGGGCAGAACGCCACGTCGAGCGGGAACCGTGCCTCGGGCCGGTCGAGATGGTCCGGGTCGACGAGCGCGTCGGCCAGGGGGGTGGTGCCCAACGAGAGGAAGGTTCCGAGGTCCGGGTCTCCGCAGGAGCGGCAGGTGGAGCGCTCAGCCATGGATCCGCTTCCCGGCCGTCACCCAGCGCAGGTCGGCGCCCAGGGCGCTGTTCGCCTGCAGCTCGCGGATCCGATCGATCCGGAGGAACCTCGAGCCCTCCAGCTGCTCGTAGGTCAGGCCGTGCTCCACGAACGCGTGGTAGAGCTGCTCGGCACCGGCTGCCACCGTCCAGGACGGCTGGAAGGCGGGGAGGGTGGAGGCGAGCTTCTCGCCGCTCACCCGGTAGTTGCGCAAGTCCGGGCCGGCGGTCTCGGCCAGGGTGACCCGGCTGCCGGGCACGGTCTGCTCGACGATCTCGGCCACCTCGGCGATGCGGTAGTTCTCGCTGGTCCGGCACACGTTGAAGGCCTCGTCGTGGACCAGGTCGCGCGGGGCGTCGAGCACGACGCTGAACGCCAGGGCGATGTCCTCGACGTGCACCAGCGGTCGCCACGGGGTGCCGTCGCTCTTGAGGAACACGCGGCCGGTGGTGACGGCGTGGCCGACCAGGTTGTTCACGACGAGGTCTCCGCGCAGCCGAGACGAGAGGCCGTAGGCCGTGGCGTTGCGGAGGTACGTGGGGCTGAAGTCGTCGTCGGCCAGCTCGGCGAGGTCCCGCTCGGCGAAGACCTTGGACTCGCCGTAGGGGGTGACGGGGTGGAACGGTGCCTGCTCGTCGAGCAGATCGTCGCCGTGGGCCCCGTACAGGCTGCACGACGAGGAGAAGACGAAGCGGGTGGCCCCCGCCGCCTTCGCCGCCCGGGCGAGGTGCACGGTGCCGAGGTGGTTGATGTCGTAGGTGCACCCCGCGTCCAGGTCGCCCAGCGGGTCGTTGGAGATCCCGGCCAGGTGGGCCACGGCATCGATGCCCTCGAGGTGGTGCGGCTCGACGTCGCGGATGTCGAGGTGGAGCACCTCGTCGACCTCGTCTTCGGGCGGACCCAGCTCGCAGTCGGCGAACAGGCCGGTGTCGAGACCGACGACGTGGTGCCCGTCGGCGTGGAGCCGGCGCGACAGGATGCGTCCCAGGTAGCCGTCGTGTCCGGTCAGCAGGACGCGCATCACCGCTCCCACACGGCCCAGGGAGCGTCGCCGGCATCCCAGAGCTCCTCGAGGAGCTTCTTGTCTCGCACGGTGTCCATGCACTGCCAGAACCCGTAGTGGCGGTACGCCATGAGCTGTCCGTCCTTGGCCAGTTGCTCAAGTGGCGCCTGCTCCCACTGGGTGGCGTCGCCTTCGATGTACTCGAAGATCTCCGGCTCGAGCACGAAGAAGGCCCCGTTGATCCAGCCCTCGCCGGTCTGGGGCTTCTCGGAGAACTCGACGATGCGGTCGCCGTCGAGCTCGAGGCGGCCGAACCGGGCCGGCGGGCGGACCGCGGTGACGGTGGCCAGCTTGCCGTGCGAGCGGTGGAAGTCGACCAGGGCCGGGATGTCCAGGTCGGATACTCCGTCACCCCACGTGAGCATGAAGGTCTCGTCGCCGAGGTACGGGGCGAGCCGCTTGATGCGACCGCCCGTGGCCGTTCCCTGGCCGGTGTCGATCAGCGAGACCCGCCAGGGCTCACGCTTCCCGTCGTGCATCCTGAGCGAGCCTGTGGCCAGGTCGACCGTGAGGTCGCTGGTCAGCGAGCAGTAGTCGGTCATGTACCGCTTGACGTGCTCGCCCTTGTACCCCAGCGCCACCACGAAGTCCTCGAACCCGTGGTGGGCGTAGGTCTTCATGATGTGCCACAGCATCGGGTGCCCGCCGATCTCCACCATGGGCTTCGGCTTCAGCACCGTCTCCTCGGAGAGGCGACTGCCAAGGCCACCCGCCAGAATCCCCACCCGCATCGCCCGCTCCTCACCAGATCCGTGAGCGCACAGCGTGGCGCTCAGATCTCACGACATCACGCACAGTAGTCAGGACTCGGGGGGTGTGCAAGACCCTCTCATCCATCGCACCGTGGCCGCCGACGAACCGAGCAGCCACAGCCACGACCCGGCCACATCGGTCGGGAGGTGGCTCTGCCCCGAGATGGCGGCGACCCCGCAGGCGGCGGCCGACGCCCCCGCGGCGGCCACGAGGGCCGTCCGGGCCCGGCCCGGCGGCGGCCACAGAGCGGCCACCAGCGAGACCGCCACGAAGCTCGAGCTCAAGGCATGGCCGGACGGGAAGCCGTAGACCAGGCCGGCCTGGCGACCGACCAGCGGCTT
This sequence comes from uncultured Aquihabitans sp., assembly GCA_964542495.1. GTDB lineage: Bacteria > Actinomycetota > Acidimicrobiia > Acidimicrobiales > Iamiaceae > Aquihabitans. The sequence goes on along the minus strand of CAZIVZ010000045.1, from coordinate 9,771 downwards.
GACGACCCCCTGGACGACCAGCAGGGACGCCACGGCGACGACGGGGAGGGCGATGGCCAGCGGTCGGCGCCGTCGCGTGCCGATCGCCGCGGCGGCCACCAGGCCCACCACGAACACGCCCAGGGACCCGAGCACCCATGCCCAGCCGACGATTCCGTCGAGGTGCACGGCGATCGCCGACACCCGTCGCTCCCACGCCGCGGCCTCGGGCCGGGCCCGGACGTAGACGGCGAGGACCACGAACGCCACGCCGGCGCCGACGGCGGTGGTCGCCGGCCGGTGGTCGAGCGGGGTGCGAGACACCAGTACGGTGTAAGCGGTTCTCGACGGGGGTGCAATGGGCATCGAAGCTCCATGAGGTTCCGCACGTCGCTGGCGGCGGGCCTGATCGATTCGGCGGTGGCTTCCCTTGCGACCTTCGTGATCGGCTTGTTCGCGGCGCGCCACCTGACGCTGGACGAGCTGGGCATCTACGGGCTGTCGTTCGCGGGGTTCATCTTCGCCGGCAGCGTGCCGGCCCTGCTGGTGTTCACGCCGGTCGAGGTGGAGCTGCTGGGCGAACCACCCGCACAGCAGGTCGGCGCGCTCCCACGGTCGCTGCGCTACGGACTCGTCTCCGCGATCTCGGCTGCTGCCGTCGCCAGCGGGGTGGTGCTCCTGCTCGAGCGGTCGAACCTGTCCGCGTCGCTGCCGATCATCGTGGGGGCCTTCGCCGCCGCCGTCCTCTCGCCGCTCCAGGACCACGTCCGCCGGATGCTCCACCAGGTCAACTGGAACTGGGCGGCGGCGGTGATGTCGGTGACCCAGCTCGCGGTCGCCGGCTCGACGCTCATCGTGCTCAACGTGGCCGGGGTCCCCACGGCCTGGCTGCCCTTCGGCGCGCTGGCCACGGCCAACCTCGTGTCGGGCACCGTCGGGCTGGTGCTCGCGTCACGCCGGTGGGAACGGCCGTCGCGGGACCTGCTCGATCCTCGGTCCCTGTCGCGGGTGGGTGTCTGGCTCCTCTTCGCCGGGTCCATGGAGCAGGCGGCGCAGTTCGCCGGGCTGACCATCCTCACCGTGGTGGCGGGCCGTTCCGTGGTCGGCAACTTCGAGGCGACCCGCGTGCTCAGCCAACCCATGTACGTCATCGCCACCGGTCTGCTGAGCGTGGTCAGCCCCCGGGTCATGGCGGCCAGCAAGGCCCGTGACCGCCACGAGGCGATTCGCTACAGCACCGCGTTCCTGGCGGTGCTCGGCGCCGTCGGGGTCACGTACCTCGTGGCGGCCGGGGTCAAGTGGCCGGGGAACCCGCTGGTCGAGCTCTTCCCCAACGCCTACGTCAGCCCCGGCCTGATGCCGGCGATGATCCTGGCCACGCTCATCGGCTACGGCGGCATCGTGTTGCGCCAGCAGGTCATCGCCGCCGGCCGCCAACGCGTCCTCGCCCGGTTCAGCCTGGTCGCCTCGATCGTCTACGTGGCCACCATGGCCGCCCTGGCCCGACCGATCGAGGCCTTCGCCGTTCCGACGGCCTTCCTGGTGTTCAACGTCCTCATGGTGTCGGTGTTCGTGTCCCTGCTGCGCCGCTGGTACGGGTTCGGTCACCTCGCCGACGCCGAACGACGCTGGGAGCGCGCCCTCCGATCGTCGAGCAGCCGACCATCAGACGAAGGGGCACCCCATGGCTGACCGCCGACCCACCGTGATCCACCTCACGGCCGACTTCGACGCGTCGGGGGGCCAGTACCTCCTCTACTGGCTGCTGACCGCCGACGTCGAGCACGTCCACCGGCCGGTCGTGGCCGCCTTCGGCGACGGCGCGATCCGGTCCGCCTTCGAAGCGGCCGGGGTGGCCACCGAGGTGATCGACGCGCCCGGCCGGCGTGGGGCCGTCGCCGGGCTCCGTGACCTGGTCCGGCGAGAGCGCGGGGCGCTCATCCACACGAGCACCCCCGCCGATGCGCCCGTCGGCATCCCCGCCGCCACCTTCGAGCGGATCCCGCTCGTGCACACCTTCCACGCGTTCCCCCCGACCGGCGCCACCATCCCGCCGCCCAGCCGGTCGGTCGGCGCCGTGGCCCGGCGTGCCCGCCAGCGCGCCGGCGGGCTCACCGTCCGCCTCAAGGCATCACGGCTCATCGCCTACTCCGAGGGGGTGCGCCGGGCCCAGGCCTGGTCGAAGGGCATCGACCCCGATCGGATCGAGGTGCTGCACCCCGGTCTCCCCGCGGAGCGGCTGGCACCGCCGTCCAGCGAGGCCGAGCGCCACGCGGTGCGGGCATCGGTGGACCTCGCCGTCGACGACGTCGTGCTGCTCGCCGTCGGTCGCCTCGAGGAGGCGAAGGGCCAGCAGATCCTGGTCGACATGGCAGCCCTGCTGGTTCCCGATCACCCGCGGCTACGGCTCCTCCTCGTGGGCGAGGGCGAGGATCGAGCCCGGCTCGAGTCCCAGATCGAGTCGGCCGGGCTCGCCGACCACGTGCGGTTGCTGGGCCGGCGCAACGACGTCGCCGCGCTCGTTCGGGCGAGCGACGTGTTCCTGAGCGCGTCCCGCACCGAGGGGTTCGGCCTCTCGGTGCTCGAGGCGATGGCGGCGGGGACCCCGGTGGTCGCGTTCGGCGGCCCCGACCTCGCGTACTCCCAGTTCATCACCGACGGCGAGAGCGGGCGCCTGGTCGACGAGCACACCGCCGTCGCCCTCGCAGCCGTGGTGCGGGAGGTGCTGGCCCACCCGGACCGGGCCCGAGCCATCGGCGCCGCCGGACGCCGGGTGGCCACCGCCTTCACCGCCGAGCGGGCTGCGCTGGAACTGGCCGAGGTGCACACCCAGGTGCTCGAAGGGCGCGGGCGGTGAAGCGCCGGAAGGTGCTGCCGGTGTCGAGGCCCCACTCCCAGTTGGTCACGATCCCGACCCTGGTCACCTGCAACGACTCGACGCTCGGGTAGAGGTCGCTGATGGCCCGGTACAGCACCGGCTCGCCGTCGACCGATGCCAGGAACCGGACTCCGTCGAACGCCACCCGCAGCTCGTACGGTCGGCCCCAGCTGATCCGGTCGCCCACGTTGGTCCACACCGCGTCGTAGACGTCCTCCAAGCCCGCGACGCGCGGGAACACGGAGATGGACGCGCCGCCGTAGTCGTCGGCCAGCCAGGTGTTGACGAGGAGCTGGTTGCGGTCGTCCTGCACGAACACCAGGCCGGCCCGGCAGGCGTGGCCCTCGCCTCGCCGCCCGCCCGGCGGGCAGATGGTCACCGCCACGTCGGCGCCCCCCGGCTCGGGCCAGGCCACGGTGTAGGCGGTGCGGCCGGCCACCGGCGACGCGACGCTCCCGACGGCCCGGGCCCCCACCTCGGGGTCGACCTCGAAGCGACCGGTGCCCGACGTGCGGCTCCACGTCGCGTCTCCGTCTCGGGCGTAGCCGTCGAGGTCGTGGGCCGCCGACGAGAACGGCTCGTCCACCACCACGTGCCCGCCCTCGGACGGGCACGGCGGGGCCTGGCCCAGCAACGCCGGCACCGGGACCGAGGTGGCGTGGACCTCGAAGTCCGACGCCCGCGCCCCCGAGCCCACCGTGACGCCGATCTGCCCACCGGGCCCGGGAAGGGCGAGGCCGGGGACCCGCAGCAGCTCCCGGCCGTCGGCGACGATCGCGACCCCCTGCCCGGTGGCTCGCAGCTGCAACGTCGTCGACGCCGAGGGGGCCGGCTCCAGGATTGCCTCCTGCGCAGGCCCCTCGCCCGGCGCGACGCGCAGCGATCCGGTGCCCCGATCCAACACGACCTCGGACAGCTCCTGCTCGCGGTCGCACCGCCAGGCCAGCCCCGCTCGACCTCCGGCACCCAGGTCGAGCGTGACCTTGGCCAGGCCGACATCGACCGACGTCGCGAGCAAGGCGGTGCCCTGGCCACCGGCACCGTCGGCGTGGAGTTCCAGCTCGCCGTCGTCCACCTGCCACGCCCCGCCGCGCTCGGCGGTGCGGCCGGCGAGCGCACCGCGACCGGTCAGGCGGTCGGCCGACGCCGCGGTGGAGCACCAGGTGGCCGCCTCGGGCACGTGGGCCGCCCGCACGGCGAACACGCGGGTGTCGCTGCTGAAGCCCTCCTGGTCGACCACGCGCTGGTGCACACCGAGGTGGGCGGCCGCCGGGGGTGGCGAGGGGTCGATGGCGAGGGGACGCATCAGGGGGTAGCCGGCCGCACCCGCTGCTCCCGAGAGCGAGCTCACCGCGTAGAGGGTGCCGGTCTCGGTGACCAGGGCGACGTAGAGGAAGGGGACGTTCTGGAGGCTCTCGACCACTGGCAGGGCCGTACCGCTCACCTGCACGGTGAGCTGCCCGTTGGCGGGCCCGGCGGTCCGGACCACGAAGGCCTGGTCCCCCGGGGCGGGTCCGCCAGCGGGGGAGGCGAAGAGGCCCACGGCGAGGTTCTCGTCCGGTGTGGCCCCCTCGAGGCCCTGGCGGTGCCGCCAGCGGCGCAGCCGGCGCCCGACGGGCTCACGCCGGGGCGCGCCGGGCCAGCGGATCAGCCGGGTGGGGAGCCGATCGACCTCGTTGCCGAGGAGCCAGCGGACGACCCGCCGGAGGAACGGCCCCATCGGCAGGGTGTCGGCGGCGTTGTGGGCGTTCAGCATCAGGACCGACGCGCCCAGTCCGGGGTCGGTGGGCAGCGGGCCGTGGGCCAGCGCGACGCGCCCCCATCCCGGCACGATCAGGGGCGAGAGCCGAAGCGCGCCGTGGTCGATCGACAAGACGCCCTCCACGTCGGTGCCCCGCCGCGGTTGGCCCCTGGTGCCCGCCGAACCTACGACGTGCCCGCGACCGACGGGCTTGTCGAACTCGTCGCGCACCAGCCATGGATCTCCGGCGAGGAGGGCTCCGTCGTCGACCGGCATGGGGGCAGTCTCGCGTACGCCTGTCACCTGTCGGCTCGCCTCCTATGCTCCCGGCGTGGCCTGGCTCTCCCAGACGTCGGCGTGACCGCCAGGGACCTGGGCCGCACCGCGCTGCGTCGTGGGTGCGATGCCCTGCTGTGGGTCGCCCGCCGCCGGGCGACGGTGGCCACCGGGGAGGCGGCCACCCGCTCGTGCCTCGTGTTCGCGCCGCACCCCGACGACGAGACCCTCGGGTGCGGGGCCCTCCTCTCGCAGCGGTCGGCCGCCGGAGCACGCGTCGAGATCGTGGTCGCCACCGACGGCCGGAACTCGTTCCGGTCCGAGAAGCTGACGCCCGACGAGCTCGTCGCGGTCCGCCACGACGAGGTCCTGGCCGCGCTGGCGGTCCTGGGCGTCGCGCCGGAGCAGGTGACCTTCCTCGGGTTCGAGGACGGATCCTTGGCCGGAGAGGTCGAGGCCCTGACGGCGCGCGTCGGCGAGGCGATCGGCCGGGCCGACATCGACGACCTGGTCATACCGCTGGCCATCGACGGTCACCCCGACCACCGGGCGCTGGCGTCGGCCGTGCTCGAGCACGTGCGCGTCGCCGGCCACGGTGGCCGCATCCTCGGCTATCCGATCTGGCTCGCCAAGCTCGACGCCTGGACGGCGGGCGAGCGGGGAGCGGGCGTCGTGGCCGGGGCGGCGTCGAAGCTGGCCGACGTGATCGCACGGGTGCCGACCGAGCTGGTGACCGATCGCGGCGCGACCGCCGACAAGCGCCGGGCCATGGCGTGCCACCGCAGCCAGGTCTCCAACCTCACCGGCGAGCCCGGCTGGCCGATGCTGGGGCCCGCCGACCTGAGCCGGTTCCTCCGCGACGACGAGCTCTACTTCGTGGTGGCGGCCGGCGAGTAGGCGTCGCTACGGCAGCGCGTGGATCCAGGTCCGGATGCGCTCGGCGAAGCGGTCGGGATCGAGCAGGTGCAGGAAGTGGGTGGCGCCCTCGTAGACCTCGACGGTGGCCGACTGCATCTCGGCGAGCACCGCGGCGTCGTCGGCGCTCGGCGGGTCGGCCAGCAGCACGAGCGCGGGCACCGTGATCCCGGCGAGAGCGGCGTCGAACGCGGCCTGGGCGGCCACGGCGTCGGCGCGGTCGAGCAGGGTGCTCCAGTACCCGAGGACGACCTCGGCGCGTGGCGTGATCGCGCTCTGGAGGCCGGCGCGCCGGTCCTCGGGGACAGGCTCGAGCAACCCGGCCTCCCAGTCGCCGAACGCCGCCTCGAAGTCGCCGCCTCGCAGGCGCGGCGCGAGTGGCGCCAGCGTGTCGGCGAGGTCCGGCAGGTAGAGCCCGACCGGGTCGATCGCCACGATCGAACGAGGACCGTAGACGGCGCCGTGGAGCAGGGCGATGGTGGCCCCCAGCGAGTGTCCGACGATCGTCGGCCGCTCGAGGCCGAGGTGCTTCACGACCTCGTGCACGGCCGTGGTGGCCGACAGCGAGTCGCAGCCCTCGTCGGGCGACTCGCCGTGGCCGGGGAGGTCGACCGAGACGCACCGGAAGTCGCCCTCGAGTCGATCGATCAGCGGTGCCCACCGGGTGCGGTCCGATCCCAGTCCGTGGGCGAAGACGATGGCCGGTCCGCGACCGGTGTCGGAGTGTGCCAGCACGGGCGCGGAGGCTATTGCACCGACCGGTGGTGCCGGTGACCTCCGCCGCTCAGAACGCGGAGACCTTGCGGGTGCGCCTGGCGAAGTCGAGCTCGAGCCGGCCGTTGCGGCCGGCGAGGGCGTAGCGCGTGGCCAGGTGGCTGACCCGTCCGAACGACGATTCGTGACGGGGGAAGTCGGCGATCGGGACCGTCCGGCAGCCGACGCTGAAGGGTCCGGTCGAGCCGAAGCTCACCGCCCCCGACGACGGCGACGTCCACCGCACGGTGAACCCCGCCGCGTCGCGCTCGACGGCGGGCGGCGAGGCCAGCACCGAGCGTCGCCAGTCGGCGAAGGTGCCGTCGGAGCGTTCGCCCACCTCCACGATCCACACGTTGTCGGGGCCGCCCTCGGCCAGCAGGTCGAAGGGCTTGACCATGCCATCGGTGGCGTACACGGCCGGGTCGTAGGCCCGCCACCTGGGCGTCCGCCACGACCACAGGGCGATGTACCCCTCGCCCTTGCGGGCGAAGGTCCAGTTGCCGTCCTGGGTCACCTCGTCGAAGCGGTCCTGGGGTACGTAGGCGTGGGTGTAGTCGCGGTACCGGAACACCGACCACAGCAGGGGATCGCTGGTCGGCCCCCACGCCGGTTGGTAGATGTGCACGCCGGTGCGCTCGAACTGGGCCGACCGGGGCATCGACGCCTCGCCGGTCCAGTAGCCGGGGGAGTTGTCCGAGCCCCAGTCGGTGGTCTGGTCGATGGCGGTGGACGGGTGGGTGGTGAACACCAGTGCATCGGCGTCGATGGCGGCGACCCAGCTGTGGACCTGGTCGCGCTGCTGGCCGAAGCGGTGGTCGACCACCGAGGCCAGCGACACCGCGTCGCCACGCCACGCGTAGGTGTTGGCCTCGCGCAGGTGTCCGAAGTTCACGATGGCGTGGTTGGCCTGCTCCCAGGCCCGGACCCGGTCGGGGTCGCGCCCGTTGAGGTCGGCGAGCAGCTTCACCTGGGCCAGTGCCGGGTTGCTCCACAGGTCGTAGCGCTCGGCCTCGGACAGGCTGATGCCGGCGATCTGCCACATGCCCACCGCCCCCTGGGACCACCAGAACGACAGGTTCGCGGGGTCGGCGAAGTCGTACCCGTGGGGCGCCACCGGGTTCGGGGTCACGGGAGCGCCGCCGTCGACGAAGATGCCGTGGCGCTCGCGCGTCACGCCGGGACGACGGCCCACGGCCATGTCGATGACCACCTGCGGCGGCCGGTAGCGCTTGGCCCCGCAGAAGTAGCTCGCGCCGCTGTCGGTCTGGGACTGGTACGGGTAGGCGGTGTCGTCGAAGAGGAACTTGGCGGTGCCGAAGGTGTCCTCGTCGAGCGCGGACATCTTGTCCTTCTTGTAGGTCCGCCCGCGCGACGCGGCGTAGGTGCCGGCCTGGGTGTGGCCGGCCATGTCGAGCAGGCACAGGTCCAACGCCATGCCCGCGGCGCGGACCAGCTCGGCGTCGTCGGCGAGCTCTGCCAGCGTGAGCAGCGGCGTGATGTTCTTGAGCATGTACACGTGGCTGTGCCACTCGAAGAACCCGAACCGGGCCCGCTCCATCACCCAGTCGAGGATCGGGCCCTTCGAGCGGGCCATGTGGCCCCGGCCGGTGAGGCCGGTGATCGAGAACGTGTCGTCGGGGAACTGCTGGCCGGCCAGGTACTCGTCGACCAGGCCGATGATGATGTGGTTCTCGGACCAGAACCACTGGGCGTCCACCCGGCGCTGCGGGTTCGGGTCGTTGTATCGGTACCGGTTGTGGAGCATCCGCTCCTTGATGGCGGCGATCAGGGCGGGGTCGAGCCGGGTGCTGGGCGTGGTGCCCCGGCCCAGCGCGTAGACCCAGTGCAGGTACATCAGGTTGAAGTCGCGCGTGTCCTGCCAGGTGTCGATCTGCTGCCACACGCCCGACAGCGCGTCCACCGTGGCCCGCTCGATGGGCCACCGGTAGGACGGATCGCGGTGGGCGGCGATGAGCTGCACGGCGATGCCCGTGGGGCTGCCGACGTTGACCGCTGCGGTGGCGAACCGGAGGTACTCGTCCACCCGCTGCTGGTACACCCGCTCGTCCATCAACCCGGGCCGGCCCGGCGCGGCGAGGGCGTCGCGCAGGATCGGCGACCCGATGGGGCTCGGAGGGTTGGGCTGGCAGGCGCCGAGCGCCACGGCCCCGGCCAGGCCCACGGCTCCGGCCAAGAAGTCCCTGCGGTGGATGTCGGTCATCGGTCGCCCCCTGTTCGGCGGCTCAGGGTACCCATCTGGAGGTCGGTCGGGTGAGGGCGTCGAACGTGCGTTCGTGACTGTCAGACCCCCTGGGTACGGTTCAGGGCATGGGATCGCAGGTGATGAACCGGGAGGTGGCGGCGGCCATCGACGCGGTCGGCGCCGGGCTGGACGCCTTGTTCGCGGCGGGGTTGGACGCGTGCGATGCCCGGGATGCGGTGGTGCTGGTGCGTGAGGTGGAGGGGCTGGTGCGCCGGGCCCGGGCTGCGGCGGTGGAGGTCCAGGATGGGGTCGATCGGGCGGGGTGGCATCGGGTGGATGGGCACGCGTCGGCCAAGGTGATGGTGCGCCACGTGGCCCGCCTGTCTGATGCGGAGGCGGGGCGTCGGATGCGCGCGGCGAAGGCCCTGCGGGACCTGCCGGGGGTGGCTTCGGCGTATCGGGCCGGGACGGTGGGGTCGTGCCAGGTGGATCGGGTCGGACGCTTGCACGCCAACCCGCGGGTCAGTGCGAAGGTGGGGGCGCAGGACGCGGCGCTGGTGAAGGCCGCGTGCCAGCTGTCCTACCGGGAGTTCGATCTGAAGGTGTCCGAGTGGGAACGCCTCGCCGACGCCGACGGCGCCCGGGATCGCGCCCAGGAGCATCACGACAAGCGCGACGCCACCATGGTCCAGGACTACGACGGCCGCTGGCGGTTCGCCGGATCGTGTGGGTCCCTGGCGGGTGCGGAGCTGTACGAGATCTTCCAGGCGTTCTTCGATGCTGAGACGTTGGCTGATTGGGCGAAGGCCCGTGCCGAGCACGGCGATGCCGCCACCGGCGACCACCTGGCCCGCAGCGATGCGCAGCGGCGCTTCGACGCCTGGTTCGCCATCGCCAACAAAGCCGCCGGGGCCCGGGCCGCGGAACCGGGCGGGTCCCAGGTCGTCACGAACGTCGTGATCGACGAGGCCAGCTTCTACGACCAGCTCCGCCGCTTCACCGGCCTCGACCCCCGCTCCGACC
>CAZIVZ010000044.1:0-12620 GCA_964542495.1 uncultured Aquihabitans sp. | reverse complement strand
GGTCGGTGACGGCGGCCGGGTCGAGGTTCACGCCGATGTGCACCTGGTCGAGGTAGGAGAGCAGGGTCACGTTCACCGCCGAGCCGGCGAGGGGGCCGAGGGCGAACATCGAGTTGATCCGGGCACCGGCGGTGAACAGCTCGATGGGGGCACCGGGCACGTTCGACGCCACCAGGTCGATGCCCTTCAGCGCCGCACCGAAGATGCCCGTGGTCACCGACGTGGGCAGGCGGTTCAGGATGCGGGCCAGCGGCTCCACCATCGAGAGCGCGGGCTCGGCGCGCTGCTCCGCTACCAGGGCACGCATGGTGGCCATGGCCGCCACCGGGTCCTCCTCGGCCACGGGGAGGTGGAACCGGGCCGGGGCGAAGTTGTTGCCGGTGGCGTCGCCATCACCCTCGCCCCGCAGGTTGATCGGCACCGAGACGCGCACCGCCTCGAGCGGCGCGCCCATCTCCTGGTGGTAGCGCCGCAGCCCGGCGGCGGTGGCGGCGAGGAAGGCGTCGTTGAGCCGGCCGCCGGCCGCCTTGGCCGCCGCCTTGGCCTCGGTGAGCGACAGCGTGATGGTGTCGAAGTGCACCGACAGCGAGCGGTTGGCCATGAGCGGCGAGAGCGGCACGTTGGCGGGGGCGGCCAGGCGGGCCACCGAGGCGAGGGTCTCGCCCACCTTCCGGGCGGTGCCCACGGGGTCGGTGACCAGGGCCCCGGCCGACGTGGTGGCCACCTCGGGCAGGCGCTTGGCGATGCCCAGGTTGCGTCGGCGCTCGTGCTCGAAGGCGTCGACGAAGCGCTGGGCCTGGCTCATCACGCTCGCCGGCGGGGCGCCGGGCATGGCGGCGAGGGGAGCGTCCTGCTCGAGCTCGAACAGGACCAGGGCGATCTGCACCGCGCCCACGCCGTCGGTGATGGCGTGATGGATCTTCATCACCAGGGCGGCGCCGCCGTCGACGAGGTCGGTGATCACCACCATCTCCCACAGCGGCCGGGCCCGGTCGAAGCCCTGCATGGCCATCGGCTCGGCCAGGTCGAGCACCGACCGCAGGTTCTTCTCGCCCGACGCGCCCACCCAGCGCAGGTGGTAGTCGAGGTCGAAGTGCGGGTCGACCTCCCACCGCGGCGGCGCCACCGACAGCGGGTTGCCCCGGACGCGTTGGCGCATGCGGGGAACGAGCCGGGTGCCCCGGTCCAGCAGGTGGCGCAGCCGGTCGGGATCGGGCGCCCGGTCGAGCAGGGACACGGCGGTGATGGTGGACCGCAACATGGGGTCCTTCTCGATGGTCCACATGAGCGCGTCGGAATCGCTCATCCGATCCTGGAACCGAAGCTCGTCCACGGTGACCCCTCTCAGCAGGACTTCGCACCCTTGTCGCGGTATCGGGCCCGCACCGTATCGGTGGCGGTCCGGCCGTCGGGATAGGTGATGGTCCGCTGGGTGGACACGGTGGTGCAGTTGCCCGACCGGCCGGTGGTCTGGCCGGTCTGCTGGCCGAAGGCGTACTGCGTGGACCACAGGGTGACGGTGACGCTGGTGTCGGTGTAGCTGGTGTCGATCAGGATCCCGTAGGGCGTGTCGTTCTTCCACTGGAGGTCGGGGTGCTCGTAGCCCATGGTGGCCTCGCGCCCGAACGGGTATCGGTCGAAGTGCTCGGAGTGGGCCTGGTACTCGCCGAAGGGGAGCCCGGCGAAGAAGGCGGCGTTGAACATGGTGGCGGCGAACTGCGAGACGCCGCCGCCGACCTCGTCGACGTGCTCGCCGTTGGCGATGGCGCCGGCCTCCACGAAGCCCTTCTCGAGGGTGCGCTGGCCCACCACGCCGTTCACCGAGAAGGTCTCGCCGGGCTTCACCACGGTGCCGCGGATGAGGTCGGCGATGCGGTGGATGTTGGTCACCCGATCCGCGCAGCAGGGGTAGTAGGTGGTGAAGCTCTTGACCTGGGCCTGCCCCTTCCACTCGGTGGTGGTGCCCACCGGCTCCTTGATGCCGAGCGCCTGGGCGGCCTCGGTGGTGAAGGCGGCCTCGTCGAGCACCGGTTCGAGCTCGACGGCCGATTGACCGGCGACGAGCGTGGCCAGCACTCGTGACGCCGAGTCGGGGGCGCAACAGCTCACGGCGTCCTGGGACGGGGTGATCTGCACGGCACCGTTCACCAGCGCCACCTTGGCGTCGCGCTTGGTGCCGGTGGGCGGCAGGGCGGTGTCGAGCGCAGGTTGCACCTCGGCGTCGTCGACGGTGACCTGGAGCTCGCCGTCGACCACCTTGGAGCCGAGCCAGGACCGCACCGTGGCGGCCGGGATGGTGGCGGTGCGGTCGCCGGCGGTGACGGCCAGCCCCTCGGCGGTGGTCGCGGTGAGCTGGTCGGCGAGGGCCTGGGCGTCGGCGTCGCTGACCGCCGGCTCCCGGTCGGTCACCGTGGCCCCCACCACGATGGGCTCCTCACCGGTGCGGGCCCGGCGCAGGAGCTGGTCACGCACCCCGTCGGCCTCCACCCGTCGGCCGCTGCTGCCGCTGACGATGGCGATGGCCTCCGAGGTGGCCACGAGCGAAGGCTCCGCCGAGGCGGCGTTCCCGGCCAGGCCGGCGAGCCCGCTCTCGAGCTTGGCGGCATCGACGGTGAACTCGAGGGGCGCCTCGCGCTCGGCGAGGAACGACGATGCCCACACCAGGGGGCGGCGGGGGATGGGCCGGTCCTGGTCGAGGTCGAGCGCACCCTGGACGGTGGCCTCCTGGTCCAGCTCCAGCCCCAGCTCGGAGGCCTTCACCTCGAAGGTGCCGTCGGTGGTGCGCACCCGGACCTCGGCGTCGGCGTAGTGGTCGGCGAGGTCGGCGACGGTGGTGGCCAGGCGATCTTCGGGCAGCAGGCCGATGTCGCGTCCGGCCAGCGAGACGTTGCGGGGGACCTTCCCGCTGGCGTTGGCGGCGTCGATGGCCCAGACGGCGAGCAGCAGGACGACGATCAGGATGGGGATGCCGAAGCCGAGGATCAGCCGTGGGCGGGGGCGACGCATGGCGTCCACCTTGGCACGCGTGGACCCCGCCGCCTCGGCACCGAACCATCCTGTAACCGGCCTGTAGCACGAGCCCGCAGCGTCGGAGTCGTGCGTCGCGAAGGCGTGCGCCATGATGGCCGGCACCATCGGACCGGGCCGTCACCAGGGCGCCCGGGCAGCATCCCGCCAGGCGGGAGAACAGGGGATCCTCGTGGGCATCTGCGACGGACGGGTCTGCATCGTGACCGGCGCCGGAAGGGGGATCGGGCGCGAGCACGCGCTCATGCTGGCGGCCGAGGGGGGGAAGGTCGTGGTCAACGACATCGGTGGCGAGATCGACGGCAGCGGTCGCTCCACCGGGCCGGCCCACGACGTGGTCGACGAGATCGTGGCTGCCGGTGGCGAGGCCGTGGCGAACGGCGACGACATCAGCACCTGGGACGGCTCGGAGCGCCTGATCGCCCAGGCGGTCGAGTCCTTCGGCACCCTCGACGTGGTCATCAACAACGCCGGCATCCTGCGCGACCGCATGCTCGCCAACATGACCGAGGCCGAGTGGGACGCGGTGATCCAGGTGCACCTCAAGGGCACGTTCGGCCCGTCGCGCCACGCCGCCGCGTACTGGCGGGAGAAGGTCAAGGCCGGCGAGGCCGTCGACGGTCGGATCATCAACACGTCGTCGCCCTCGGGCATCTACGGCAACGTCGGCCAGACCAACTACGGCGCCGCCAAGGCCGGCATCGCCGCCTTCACGATCATCGCCGCCAAGGAGCTGGCCCGCTACGGGGTCACCGTCAACGCGGTGGCGCCGGCGGCACTCACCCGGATGACCGAGAACCTCGGCATGGGTCAGGCCGACGACATGACCAAGGCCATGATGTCGCCCCGCTGGATCGCCCCGATCGTGACGTGGCTGGCGTCGAGCGAGTCGGCCGACGTGACCGGGCGGGTGTTCGACGTGACCGGCCAGGCCCTGTCGGTGGCCGAGGGCTGGCACCGTGGTCCCACCCAGGAGCACCCCACCGACGACCCGGCCCAGCTCGGTGAGGTGGTCCGCCGCCTCGTGGGCGAGGCCCGCCCCAACGCCAACATGTTCGGCTACGACGAGCGGTGACCACCCCCCGCCCCCCGCAATGTGGTGTGCCCCACCGACATTCTCGTCGCTTTGGCGCGTGAGGTTCGTCCCCGTCTCGTCATCCGAGTGACGCCCGGGGCGAGCCGCGCGAGCGTTGGGGGCCGCCACGGCGACCACCTCGTGGTGCGAGTGAGCGAGCGGGCGATCGACGGACGGGCCACGGAGGCCGCGCTGCGGGCGGTGGCTGACGCCTTCGGGTTGCGACCGCGTCAGGTGCGCCTGGTCCGGGGGGCCACCTCGCGCACCAAGGTGGTGGAGCTCGACGGCGATTCGGTGACGGTGGTGGCTCGGCGCGACGAGCTGTTCGGCGCTGGGTAGGGTCCGCCGAGATCCACGCCCCTGCTCCCCGGAGGTCCCCATGCCCATCAACCCCGAAGCCGTCGGTGCCAAGGGCCAGCCCACCCGTCACTCGTGGGACTCCAAGGACGCCATCCTCTACGCGCTCGGGGTGGGCGCCGGCGCCGTCGATCCGCTCGACGAGCTGGCGTTCACCACCGAGAACACCCAGAACGTCGACCAGCAGGTGCTCCCCACCATGGCGGTGGTCCTGGGCGTGGGCGGCGGCGCGGCGTTCGGCTCGATCGGCTCGTTCAACCCGGCGATGCTCGTGCACGGCGAGCAGGCCATCACCTTGCACGGCCCCATACCGGTGAAGGGCGAGGTCGAGACGGTCGGCGAGATCACCGGCATCTACGACAAGGGCAAGGGGGCGGTGGTCGAGATCACGTCGACGTCCACCGACACCGCCTCCGGCCAGCCCCTTTTCTCGTCGATCATGTCGGCGTTCATCCGAGGCGAGGGTGGCTTCGGCGGGGATCGCGGTCCGTCGGGTCCCAAGAACGTGGCTCCAGACCGCGCCCCGGACCACGAGGTCAGCTACCGCACCCGCTCGGACCAGGCCCTGCTGTACCGGCTCTCGGGCGATCGCAACCCGTTGCACTCCGATCCCGCCTTCGCCGCGTTCGGGGGGTTCGACCGTCCGATCCTGCACGGGCTGTGCAGCTACGGCTTCACCGGCCGGGCCCTGCTGCACACGCTGTGCGGGTCGGACCCGGCCCGCTTCGGTGCCATGGAGGCACGATTCTCCTCGCCCGTCCTGCCCGGAGAGGCCCTCACCGTGAAGATGTGGGTGGAGGGCGGCGGAGAGGCCATCTTCCAGACGGCGGGCGACGACGGCCGCACCGTGATCGACGCCGGGAAGCTCACCTACGCCCCGTAGTCCTCACCTACGCCCCGTGGTCAGTGCCAGTCGAAGATCCAGTGGCGGCCGAAGAGGGTGGCCGCCAGGGCGCCCATGGCCGGCACCAGGTTGTCCATGAGCGCCGGGCAGTAGGCGTAGTGCTGCACGGCGAGCTCGAAGGCGCTGCGGGCATCGTCGGGCGGCCGCTCCACCAGGCACTCGAGCGTGTCGAGGCCCAGCGCCACCAGGTCGGCACCGTAGGCCTCGTGCCAGAAGTGCAGGACCGACAGGTGCTCCCCACCGCCGATGTCGTCGCGCTCGGCGCCGGCCCACGCCAGCAGTGCGGGCACCTCCCAGCCGGCCGCCGCCGGCACCAGGGCGATCTGCACGGTCGCGCCGGCTACGGCGCGCACGGCGTCGGCATCGGGGCGCGCGGCGAGGCGAGCGCGGATCGCGTCCTGGTCTGCCTCGAGCTTGGCGAGGTGGCGCGGCACGTCGTTCAGGTAGTCGTCGGCGGCCGGGTCGCCCATCCACTCCACGAAGAGCTCGGGGGCGGGGGCGACCTCGTCGAGCACCGGGATGCCGGGCTTGTCCTCGGCGAGGATGTCGACCCGCCACGTGAGCTGGTCGATCATGGAGAGGTCGCCGCCGAGGATCACCGGCCAGAGACCGGTGCGGGGGTGGCGCTGGCGCAGGGCCCGCCACGTCTCGAGGGCCGTCGCGCCGCCGGGTGACTCGAGCCGCCACGCCTGCTCCCCGCGCAAGGTGCGACACCACGGCTCGATGCCCGGCGGCAGGTTGGCGCCGCCGGGCAGGCGGGAAGCGTGCTCGGTCACCTCAGAACAGCCGGAGCTCGGTGGACTCGATGCCTCGGAGGTCGTCGTAGTCGACCTCGACCCAGGCGATGCCGCGGTCGGTGGCCAGCACCCGGGCCTGGGGCTTCACCTGCTGGGCCACGAACATCCCCCGCACGGGCCGCAGCATCGGATCGCGGTTCAGGAACTCCAGGTAGCGGGTGAGCTGCTCGACGCCGTCGATCTCCCCCCGCCGCTTGATCTCCACCGCGATGGCGGCGCCGTCGGCGTCGCGGCAGAGCAGGTCGACCGGGCCGATGTCGGTCGGATACTCGCGGCGCACGAGGCGCCACCCCTCGCCGAGGCGGTGGCAGTTGGCGGCCAGCAGCTCCTGGAGGTGCGCCTCCACGCCGTCCTTCTGGAGGCCCGGGTCCACGCCGAGATCCCACGACGAGTCGCTGATCACCTCGTCGAGGGTGATCCGGATCACCTCGCCCTTGGGGTTCGTGACGGTCCACACGTGGTCGTCGATGGTCAGCCGGTTGGGGGCGTTCATCCAGTTCAGCGGTTTGTACGCCCCGCCGTCGGCGTGGATGGCGACGCAGCCGTCGGCCTTCACCATGATCAGCCGGGTGGCAAGGGGGAGGTGCGCGCTGAGTCGGCCTTGGTAGTCCACCGAGCAGCGAGCGATCACGACGCGCATCGGCGCGGACGATAGCGCCCGGCCCCTGGGCCCCCGGCCCCAGGCCGCCGAGACGTCAGCGCCGCCGCCGCCGGCCGCGGTGGCGTCGGCGCAGCGGGTTGCCCTCCAGCCGTTCCGAGATCACCTGGCGACGCTGGCGGAGCTCCCGGTGGGTCAGGCCGTCGGCGGCGGCCGGGTCGACGCCGAAGCCGCCCTTCAGCCCCTCCAGGTCGAGCTCCCACTCGTGGGGGGCCAGGCCCACCTCGTCGGCGATGCGCTGTCCGTGGCGCACGGTGAAGTAGGTGGCGATCTCGGTGATCTCGGCGAAGAGGTCGAGGTCGGGTGCGAGCGTGGTGATGGCGCCGTCGAGGAACACCAGGTTCTTGACGAAGAGCATCAGGGGCTTGGGCAGGCGGGCGCCGTAGCCGAGCAGCGCCTTCACCACCCGCTGGATCTCTCCGGTGAGCTCGTCCGCGCTCAAGGTGGTGGGGTCGATGACGGGCTGGTCGAGCCCGAGGTCGGCGATGATGCGCGGCAGGTCGGCGTTCGGCGGCAGCGCCCCCAGGTCTCGCAGCGCGCCCAGCTGGGTGGTCACGTCGTTCATCGACGCCCCCACGAGCAGGCGCAGGAACGCGAGGCGTTGGCGCTCGGGGAGGCGGCCGACGATGCCGAAGTCGAGCAGACCGGTGCGGCCGTCGGCGAGCACGAGGAGGTTCCCTCCGTGGAGGTCGCCGTGGAAGATGCCGTGGAACATGCATCCCTCGAGGAAGCCGATCATCCCCGTGCGCACCACCGACTCGGTGTCGATGCCGGCGTCGCGCATGCCCACCACGTCGTCGAACGCGAATCCGGCGAGGCGCTCCATCACCAGGACCCGCGGGGTGACCAGGGCGGGGTGCGGGCGGGGGATCACGTAGCCCCGCTGACCGAGGTCGGCGAACGAGCGGGCGACGGCGAGCATGTTGTCGGCTTCGAGGCGGAAGTCGAGCTCCTCGGCGATGGTCTCGGCGAACAGGTCCACCAATGCCGGCGGGTTCGCCAGGGCGGCGACGGGGATGCGCCCCACCAGGAACGGGGCGATCCAGGCCATCACCCGCAGGTCCTGGTGGACCCGCTGGGCCACCTGCGGGCGCTGGACCTTCACCACCACCTCCTCGCCCGAGCGGAGCGTGGCCGCGTGGACCTGGGCGATGGAGGCGGCCGCCAGCGGCTGGCGATCGAAGCGGGCGAACACCTCGTGCAGCGGGCGGCCGAGCTCGGCCTCCACCACGTCGCGCACCACGGCGAACCGCTCGGGTGGGACGCGGTCGCGCAGGAGGGAGAACTCGTCGACCAGCTCGGTGGGGAACAGGCCTTGGCCCGAGGAGATGATCTGGCCGAGCTTGATGTAGGTGGGCCCGAGGCCCTCGGCGGCCACCCGAAGGCGGTGGGCGATGTCGCGGCGCGACTCGCTCCCACCACGGCGTCGGGCTCCGAGGTACCAGGGCACCAGGCCGCCGCCGAGCCGGCGGACGGTGACGCCGATGCGTCGCGCCGGCGGCAGCAGCCGGCGACGGGTGAGGTCCGGCAGCGTGCGGGCGATGCGGGCCCGTTCCCCGGCCACGTCGCCCTGCCAGGACAGCGCGTCGGCCCGGAGCACCCACGGCGCGTCGTCGGAGAACGCCCCCGACGTCACGTCGGTGGGCGGGGCCGCGGTCTCCGTGGCCGAGGGATCGGCGGGCAGCGGTGGGGCCTCGGCGGGCTCCGGATCGGTCATGGCCACAGTGTCCCACCAGCGAAGCGGATCCGAGGCCGAGCGTCCGCCCCTCCCGAGGCAGTGCGAGGGCCAGCGGTAGGATCGTCCATCCGGACGGGCGTCCCCGCCGGCCCGTGCCACCCACGATCGAGTCGTCATGTTCCCGCACCGAAGCACCGGCGAGTGGAGCACCGCGGTCCGCCAGCAGGCCGCGGTCGCCCACGTGGCCCAGCTCGGGTTGCAGGGTCGAGATGCCGAGGCCCTGATGCCCGACGCGCTGGCGTCGATCGCCACCAACCTCGGGGTGGCCGACGTCGTCTTGTTCGAGCTGCGCTTCGACTCGGTGCTCGTCGGGCGGGCGGCGGTGCTCGGCGGGCAGGCCTTCGGCGGGTCGGTGATGTCCAGGCTCCGCCCTCCGGTCGACGAGTCCTCGCTCGTGGGCTACGTCGTCCAGCAGGGGCACGCAGTGGCCAGCTCGGACCCCACCTCCGACTCGCGCTTCCACCTGGCGGCCCACGACTACGGCGTGGCCGCTCGCGCCGCCATCGCCGCGCCGGTGGGATCGGGCGACGAGCCCTGGGGGGCGGTCGTGGTCTACAGCCCGGTCGTCCGGGCCTGGACCGACGACGACATCCACTTCGTGCAGTCGATGGCCAACACCACCGGCCTGGCGCTGGAGCGCCAGCACATGGAGGACGACCTCCGCGACAGCAGCGTGCGGCTCGACCTGTCGCTGGCCGCCGGCGGCATGGGCGCGTGGAGCTGGGACACCAGTCTCGACGAGGTCACGCTGTCGGTGTCGGCCCAGGACATCCTGGGCGTCGGGAGCGAGCCGTTCGACGGGTCGGGGGACGCCATGCTCGACCTGGTCCACCCCGAAGACCAGGCCCTGCTGCGCAGCGACGTGTTCGAGGCGATCCAGACCACCGGCCAGCAGCACACCATCTTCCGTCTGGTTCGCCCCGACGGCGACGTGCGGTGGATCGAGAGCTGGGGCCGGGTGCTCGACGAGACGCCCCTCGACCACCGGCTGGTGGGGGTGCTGGTCGACATCACCGAGCGGCGCGAGGCCGACCACCTGCGCTCGAAGCTGCTCGAGGCCGAGCGGTCGGCACGAGCCGAGGCCGAGGCGGCGCTTGGTCGCCTGGCGGTGCTGGCCGACGCCAGCGAGCGCTTCAGCGCCACGCTCGATCCCGACGCCGTGGTGGCCAGCCTCGTGGAGGTCTGCGTGCCGCAGTTGGCCGACGTGTGCATGGTCGACGTGCTCGACGAGGCCGGCCAGCTCAACGAGGTGGCGTCGGTGGCGCTCGACGACGAGTCGCTGGCCGACGTGCGGGCCCTGCGTCGTCGACGGGCCGCGCTGGGCGGGGTCAACGGCGTGTACAGCGAGGCGCGGGTGGCCGGTCGGCGCGAGAGCGTCCTGATCGCCGAGATCGACGACACCCACTTCCAGCGGGCCTCGGTCGACGAGGACCACCTGAGCTTGTTCCGCCGCTTCGCCGCCAAGTCCTCGATCATCGTCCCGATGGTCGCCCGGGATCAGGTGATCGGCGTCTTGTCGCTGCTGATCAACCGCACCGATCGCCGCTTCGACGCCGCCCAGCTCGCCCTGGCCGAGGAGCTGGCGGCGCGCGCCGCGCTCGCGCTGGAGAACGGCCGGCTCTACGCGTCGCGCAACCGGGTGGCACGCTCGCTCCAGGCCGCGCTGCTGCCCCCGGCGCTGCCGCAGCTCGATTGGCTCGATCTGGCGGCGCGCTACCGGGTGGCCGAGGCCGACGTGGAGATCGGCGGTGACTTCTACGACGTCATGGAGGTGGGGCCCGACGCCTGGGGGGTGGTGGTGGGCGACGTCTGCGGTCGCGGCCCCGACGCCGCCGCCCTCACGGGCCTGGTGCGGCACTCGGTGCGCACCGCGGTGATCCGCGAGCGGGTGCCGAGCGGCGTGCTGGCCCAGACCAACGCGGCCGTGATCGACCAGATCGACGACGCCCGGTTCTGCACCGTGGCCTACCTCCGGGTGGAGCGGACCGCCGCCGGCGTGCGGGTGCAGTCCTCGAGCGCCGGCCACCCGCGGCCGGTGCTGCTCCGAGCCGATGGCACCGCGTCGTTCGTCGACTGCGCCGGGCAGCTTCTCGGCGTGGTGCCCAGGCCCAACCTGGTCGACGTCGAGTTCGAGCTCGGGCCCGGCGACGCGGTGGTGCTCTACACCGATGGGGTCACCGAGGCCCGGCGGGGCGACGACCTCTTCGGCGAGCAGCGCCTGCTCTCGACACTGGCCGAGCTCGCCCCCCTCTATGCGGAGGCGATCGCGTCGGGCCTCGACGACGCCGTGGCCATCTATCAGGACGGTGCCGAGGACGACATCGCCGTGCTGGTGGTCCGGGCGAAGGCGCCGCCGATCGGGTCGACCCCCGCGGCGGCCACCAGCTAGAACGCTCGCCATGTCAGAACCCGACGACCACGTCCTCGCTCGCACCCTCGCCGAGGAGGCGGGTCGACTGCTGTTGGCGATCCGAGCCGACCTGGTGGCGTCGGGTGCCACGGGCCAGGAGCTGGGTGCCGAGGGCGACCGCCGCAGCCACGACCTGCTGATGGCCCGTCTTGGCGAGGAGCGGCCCCACGACGCGATCCTCTCCGAGGAGGGCGCGGGCAGCGAGGGGCCCTCGGGGACCACGCGGCTGGCCTCGTCGAGGGTCTGGATCATCGACCCGCTCGACGGCACCCGCGAGTACGGGGAGCACCCGCGCCCCGACTGGGCGGTGCACGTCGCCCTGGTGGTCGACGGCGAGCCCGTGGCCGGTGCGGTGGCCCTGCCCGCTCAGCGCCGCGTGCTGGCGACCCACCCACCCGCGCCGACCCCTCCGGCCCCGGCACCGCGCCCCCGGATCATCGTCAGCCGGACGCGCCCGCCCGCAGTGGCCACCCACCTGGCCGAGGCGCTCGGGGGTGAGCTCGTGCCCATGGGCTCGGCCGGCGCCAAGGTGGCGGCCGTGGTGCTGGGAGCGGCCGACGTCTATCCCCACTCCGGTGGGCAGTACGAGTGGGACTCGTGCGCGCCGGTGGCCGTGGCGCGAGCTGCGGGCGTCTGGGCCAGCCGCCTCGACGGCAGCCCGCTCGTCTACAACAACGCCGACCCGTACCTGCCCGACCTGCTGGTGTGCCACCCGCTGCTGGTCGATCGGGTTCGTGCGGCGCTCGCCTCGGACCCCCAGCAATAGTTGACCCGACTGGTCGGGAATGGGTGGGTGGCGTCTACGCTGTTTCCGCCCGTCCTCACCGACACCTCGATCGACCGAAGGCCATGACCACCACCTATGAGCTCTCCCACCTCCGGGCGTTGGAGGCAGAGTCCATCCACATCATCCGTGAGGTGGCGGCCGAGTTCGAGCGTCCCGTGCTGCTCTTCAGCGGCGGCAAGGACTCGATCGTGATGCTCCGGTTGGCCGAGAAGGCGTTCTGGCCGGCGCGCATCCCGTTCCCGGTGATGCACGTCGACACGGGCCACAACTTCCCCGAGGTCATCGAGTTCCGGGACCGCCGGGTGGCCGAGCTGGGCGTGAAGCTCGTGGTCGCGTCGGTCCAGGAGTCGATCGACCAGGGCCGGGTGGCCGAGGAGTCCGGGCCGCGCGCGAGCCGCAACCGCCTCCAGACCACCACGCTGCTCGACGCCATCGAGGAGCACCGCTTCGACGCCGCGTTCGGCGGCGCCCGGCGCGACGAGGAGAAGGCTCGGGCCAAGGAGCGGGTGTACAGCTTCCGCGACGACTTCGGGCAGTGGGACCCCAAGAACCAGCGCCCCGAGCTCTGGAACCTCTACAACGGCCGGCACCGCCCCGGCGAGCACATCCGGGTGTTCCCCCTGTCGAACTGGACCGAGCTCGACATCTGGCAGTACATCGGCCAGGAGTCGGTGGCCATCCCGTCGATCTACTACGCCCACGAGCGCGAGGTGTTCCGCCGAGACGGCATGCTGCTCGCCGTGTCGGAGTTCCTGAGCCCGGCGGAGGGGGAGGAGTCCTTCACCGCCACCGTGCGCTACCGCACCGTGGGCGACGCCACCATCACCGGGGCCGTGGAGTCCACCGCCGCCACGGTGGAGGCGGTGA
>CAZIVZ010000043.1:0-12706 GCA_964542495.1 uncultured Aquihabitans sp. | reverse complement strand
GGTAGCCGGCGTCGGAGGCCACGCTCGACAGCACGCCCACGAAGATGATGAAGAACGCGATCAGCCCTGCCGGTGCCACCGCCACCAGCCGCCGGATGAGCGCCGCCATCATCCCGGCCTTCTCGGCCACGCCGACGCCGGCCATGGCCACGAAGGTCACCGCCACGACGGCGAAGTTGGCGAAGTTGGTGACGAACGACGAGAGCATGAACCGGATGCCGTCGATCGACAGGAGGCTCTTCACCTCGTAGGTCTGCTCCTCGACCACGTACTCGGGGATCTCCACGATCTCGCCCGACGCCACGTCGAACGGGACGATCTCGCCACCGAGCGTGTCTCGCACGTCGCGGAGCTGCTCAAGCGGCACCGGTGTGGCCACCGTCTCGGTCACGCTCACGTCGAAGGCGGCGAGCACCGCCGAGATCACCGCCACCCCCAGGATCAGGTACAGGAACATGATCACCGGGTGCGGCACCTTGTTGCCCGCCCGCTCGACGGCGTCGAGGAACCTCGACGAGCTGTCCGCACCTCCGTCCACAGCGATGTCGTTGCTCATGCGGTGCTGCGCTCCAGTTCGGCGAGGTGCGGGACGCCGACGAGTCGTCGGGGGTCCTCAGCGTTGCCGATCGGAGCCCCCACGGTGCGGACCGATGTGTCCGCTTCGTGGCGCTCGGGGTGCGTCACCGGGTGGGCGGGTCTCCCGGAAGGCGAGCCGCCACCACGCTGGTGGGATGCGGCGCGACGTCCAGGGCGTGGGAGCGGATCAGGTGCCCGCAGTGGTCGCAGCTCCGCCGCCGGAACCGCCACCGCCGCCGGTGTCCCCACCGACCGCTGCGCACGAGGTCGAACCCGTCGTCACCCGGGGCCGGCCGCCCTGGGACCCTCGCGCCGCACACCTCGCAATCGGAGCACGACCCCCGCACCTCATCACCTCTGCGTTCTCTCTCCGTCGAGCGATCCGCCATCGCCCGCCAGCAACCAGATTAGAGGGTGGGCGGTCGCGCCAGGCCCACCCAGCTCGTAGTAGGCCATCCCCACGTACGCCACGCCACCACCGCGTCGCGTCGCGCCATGCCGACCCGGACCACGAGCTGGGAGGACCACCCGATGACAGGCGAGACCACCGACGACGCCGTGCCGATCCCGGTCGTGCCCGCGGCCACCGTGGTGATCCTGCGAGACGGCGACCAGGGCATCGCGGTGTTGCTGGTCTGCCGCAACCCCCGCCTCGCCTTCGCCGGTGGCAACTGGGTGTTCCCGGGCGGCCGGATCGAGGAGGCCGACCACGTCGACGCCGAGCCCGATGGAGCGACCGTCGACCCCCACCTCAGCGCGGCCCGGCGCGCCGCGGTCCGCGAGGCGGCCGAGGAGACCGGGGTGGCGCTCGTCCCCGACTCCCTCGTGTGGTTCGCCCACTGGACGCCCCCGGCCACCGCGACGCGTCGATTCGCCACCCACTTCTTCGCCACGGCGGCGCCGGACCCCGACGCCGGCGTCATCGTGGACGGCTCGGAGATCCACGATTGGGGCTGGATGACCGCCGCCGATGCCATGGCCCGACGCGACCGCGGGGAGATCCTGTTGCGCCCGGCCACCTGGATCACCCTCGAGCAGCTGCGGTGCTTCGAGGGCGTCGACGACGCCCTGGCAACGTTCGCCGCCGCGGGCCCCGAGCACTTCGAGACCCGGCTGGCCATCGATACGCCGGTGCCCACCGCGCTGTACCGGGGCGACGCCGGGTGGGAGACCGCCGACCCTGGCGCTCACGGGCCACGCCACCGCCTGGTGATGGCCGACTCGGCGTGGACCTACGAGCGCGACGGGTGGCCGCCCGTCCGCCCACCCGGCGGCGGTTGACAGGCCGGACCCCGCCCGGTAGCCACACGGGACACGACGACCTGGGGGGATCGGATGCGACGACGTGGTGGGTGGCTCGTGGTGGCCGCGGTGCTGGTGTCCGCGCTGGTGGCGTGCGAGCGGTACCGGCCCCCCGCCGACTGCGCCGACTGGCGCTACGGCGCCAAGGACGAGCCCGCCGCCGGGGTGATCCCGGCGGAGTACCCGCGCACCGAGAGCGGCTGGAAGCTCGGCTCGTTGCGCGACGACGACCCCGCAATCCGCAGCTCCATCCAGAACCAGTGCGGCCAGGTGGGCGCCGCCGTGGACCTGGCGTGGGGCGTCACCAAGGGGCGAGACGACGTGCTCATCGCCGTGCTCGACTCCGGCATCCGCTGGCGTGACGCCGGCTCCATGGCCGACCTGGCCCACAACGCGTACCTGAACCCCGGCGAAGCCCGACCCGCCGGCGCCCCCGCCGACGGCGACGCCAACGGCGACGGCCGCTTCGACCTCGACGACTTCGGCACGGTCCCCGACCGCAACGGCAACGGCGTCACCGACCCCGAGGACCTCATCCTCGACCCCCGCTACAGCGACGGGGTCGACGATGACGCGAACGGCTACGTGGACGACATCTCGGGCTGGGACTTCCTCTACGGCGACAACAACCCGCTCGACACCGTCGACTACGGCCACGGCACCGGTGAGGCGAAGGACTCCACCGCCGACGACAACGGCTCCGGTGACGTGGGCGCCTGCCCCGACTGCCGGTTCCTCCCGGTGCGCGTCGGCGACTCGTTCGTGACCGATGGGGGCCGCTTCGCCGCCGGGGTGCTGTTCGGCCTCGACTCGGGGGCCGACATCGTTCAGGAGGCCCTGGGCGTCACCAGCAACCCACGCCAGGCCCAGCAGGCCATCGACGCCGCATGGGACCGCGGGGTGCTCGTGGTGGCCTCGATGGCCGACGAGGAGAGCAAGCACGCCAACCTGCCGGCCGCCCTCGAGCACACGATGCCCGTGAACTCGGTGACCAGGCGGACGCACCTGCTCGGCGGCCAGGACGGCTGGATGGCGCTCAACGGCTGCACCAACTGGGGCCCGATCACCTGGGTGTCCATGCCGTCGTCGAGCTGCTCGTCGGAGGCCACCGGCCTGAGCGCGGGCATCGCCGGGCTCATCGAGAGCGAGGCCCGCGCCGCCGGCATCGCCCGCAACCTGGCCAACCCCGCCACCAGCGGCAGCAACGTGCTCAGCGCCGACGAGC
Organism: uncultured Aquihabitans sp.; assembly: GCA_964542495.1. Lineage (GTDB taxonomy): Bacteria > Actinomycetota > Acidimicrobiia > Acidimicrobiales > Iamiaceae > Aquihabitans. The sequence continues at coordinate 9,603 of CAZIVZ010000043.1, read as the reverse complement.
TCAAGCAGCTCTTCGCCGCCAACGCCGACGACATCGACTTCGGCACGCCCACCGCCACCGACCCGGCCAACAACTACGCGCGGCGCTGCGCGAGCTGCATCGACTTCTTCGCCACCGACAGCTTCCCGAGCCGCAAGGGCTGGGACCAGGTGCACGGCTTCGGCCGGGTGAACGCCTACGAGGCCGTCCGACTCGTGCGGGCCAAGCGCATCCCCCCCGAGGCCGACATCACGTCGCCGCGATGGTTCGACGTGCGCGGCACCTCGGGCTCGCTCGCCGTGACCGGGCGGGTGGCCGCCCGCTTCGCCGACCGCTACGGCTACCGCGTGGAGTGGGCCCCGGGCGCCAGCGCGCCGGCCCACCCCGCCACCGACACCTGGCGGCTGGCCGGCTCGCAATCCGGCCTGCGCTCGCCGAAGTCCGGCACCCTCGCCACCATCGACCTCGCCCAGGTCGCCGCGGCGCTCCCCGGAGGCGGCAGCGGCGCGCCGCTCGACGCCGCCGGCAAGCCCGACGAGGACCGCTTCGCCGTGCGCATCCGCCTGGTGGTCACCGCCGAGGGCGGCACCGCGACCGGTCTCGAGGGCGTCCACCAGAAGCAGGTCTACGTGCACCAGGACCCCGACCTCGTGTCGGGTTACCCGAAGCGGGTGGCCGGCATCTCCGCCTCCAGCCCGGTGTTCGCCGACCTCGACGGCTCGGGCGGCGAGGAGCTGATCGTGGCGTCGTCGGACGGCGAGGTCCACGCCTTCACCTCCGGAGGCGGCGAGCTGCCGGGCTGGCCGGTGCGGACCGCGGTGTCGCCGTGGTGGCCGACGGGCTCGCGCACGGCCGCGTCCGCCGGCATCCCCGCGCTGCGCAGCGCGGTCATGGTGGGCGCGCCCGCGGTGGCCGACCTCGACGGCAACGGGAGCACGGACGTGGTGGTCACCGACGTCGACGGGAACGTGTGGGCCTGGGGCCCGTCGGGCGCGCGCCTGAGCGGGTTCGGCGGCGGCGGAGGCATCGGCGGCAGCGGGACCAGCACCGCCCACATCGATCCCGCGTACTCCCGGGACGACCCCGCCGCCCAGGACGAGCGGAACCGGACCAAGCCCGGCTTCTACGGCAGCCCGGCGCTCGGCCAGCTCGACGACGATCCCGAGCTCGAGATCGTGGCCGCCGCCCTGGACCGCCACGTGTACGCCTTCGAGCACGACGGCGCTCCGGTCCCGGGCTGGCCGGTGATGCTCGTCGATCCGGCCAAGGTGGCGTCGGTCGATCCTCTCTCCCACAAGGTCACGTTCTCGGACCCGAACACCCAACCCGGTGGCGAGCTCGTGGCCACCCCCGCGCTGCACGACTTCGACGGCGACGGGCGCGACGAGGTGGTGATCGGCAGCCAGGAGGAGTACGAGGAGCCCCTCAACGCCGGCGACACCACCGTGCAGAGCCTCATCGCCCAACAGGGCGACGTGGGCAACTCGCGCCTCTACGTGCTGTCGCCCGAGGGTCGCGCCGCCACCAACCCCGACCGCAGCGCCGCCCACCCAGACGACCGGGCGTACATGCCCGGCTGGCCGGTGAAGGTGGGCATGGTGCTGCTCGACGTGCTGCCCGTGATCGGCAACGGGGTGACCGCCCAGGTGGCCATCGGCGACGTGAAGCCGAGCAGCCCGGGCCTGGAGATCGTGGCCAGCTCGGCCGCCGGGCCAGTCTACGTCTTCGAGGCCGACGGCACCAGCGCCTACGGCGCGAACCCGGGCAACGGCCTCGACAACCCGGCGCTGTGGGCCGGTGGGCTCGGTGGCGAGCAGAACGGTCGCTACGGCGCCGGCCGCAGCTCCACCGACCTCATCGTCACGTCGGCCGCGTTCTCGGGACCGGCCATCGGGCGCCTCGACGGCGACGCCACCGCAGACTTCACCGCCCCGACGGCCGGCTTCACCCGCCTCATCGACCTGTCGGCCACCGAGTCCCAGTCGCCGAGCGACGACCAGGTGATGGCGTGGAAGGGCGGCGACACCGGGAACGCCCTCCCCGGATTCCCCCAGGTCACCTCCGACATCGCCTTCTTCGTGTCGCCGGCCATCGCGGACCTCGACGGCGACGGGCGCAACGAGACCATCACCGGCAACGGCGTCGCCGTGCTCTCCGCGCACGAGTCCGACGGTTCCCGTCCCGCGGGCTGGCCCAAGCTCCAGGGCCAGTGGGTGGTCGGCACCCCGGGCCTGGGCGACTGGGACGGAGACGGCGTGGCCGAGATCGCCCACGTCCGGCGAGACGGCGTGCTCCTCGTGTGGCGCACGAGCCAGGACGTGTCCACCCTGACCCAGTGGCCCCGGTTCGGGGGCAACAGCCGCAACACCGGGGTGACGGGCGGCGGCTGACCGTCACCGGGCGTACGGTCGACCGATGCAGCTCACCCCGCGCTACGACGGTCCCCCGGTGCTCCAGTTCGTGGACCCGCCCGACGACCTGGCCCTGCCGCTCGGCCGCCAGCGCCGCCGGCTGGGCCAGCTCCTCGACGGCCTCGACGACGACCAATGGGCGGCGCCGAGCCGGTGCGAGGGGTGGTCGGTGCGCGACGTGGTCGCCCACCTGGTGGGCACCGACCGGTTCTGGACCGCCTCGGTGAGGGCCGGCCTGGCCGGCACCCCCACGCGGTACCTGGTCGGCTTCGATCCCGTGGCCACGCCGGCGGCCATGGTCGCGGGCACCCGCGCCCAGCCGGCGGCCGAGGTCCTGGCCGACTACCACGAGGCATCCGAAGGGCTGATCGGTGCGGTCACCGCCCTCGAGCCCGAGCAGTGGGCCATGGCCGCCGAGGGCCCGCCCGGCCACCTCCCCCTCCACGCGATCGTGCGCCATGCGCTGTGGGACGCCTGGATCCACGAGCGCGACGTCGCCGTGCCCCTCGGGCTCGACCAGGAACAGCACCCCGACGAGCTCACCGCGTGCCTCGAGTACGCCGCCGCCCTCGGACCGGGCCTGCACGCCGCCGTAAGCCCCGGTCGCACCGGCAGCCTGGGCGTGGCCGCCACCGACCCCGACCTGGAGCTGCTGGTGGAGCTGGGCGAGTCGGTGGTGGTGAGCCACGGCCCGGCCCCGGCCGACGCGGCGGTGCTGCGCGGCCGCGCCCTGGACCTGGTCGAGGGCCTCAGCCTGCGCGCCCCGCTGACCCACGACGTGGCCGAGGAGGACCGCTGGTTGCTGAGCGGGCTCGCCACCGCGTTCGACCAAGGAGGCGAGCCGACCGGGACCCCGAGCTGATCAGGGCGGGGTCGGCGCCGGGTCGTAGCGCACGCACTGCGAGCCCGCCGCCACCGGTGGGGTGGCCCCCGGGTTCTCCACCACCGGACCACCCGACGCGATCGAGTCGATGAACGAGCGTCCGATGGTGGGGTAGTTCGAGGCCCCGAAGTGGCCCGTGTCCACCACCACCATCACGCCGGTCCGGCCCCCCGGCAGGTTGGCCGAGACCGGCAGGGCCACCGTGGCCGGCTCGTAGTTCGACGGGAGCGTGAACGGGAGCACCGGCCCGAACAGCGGCTGGCGCTGGAGGGGGTTGGCGATCGGGATGCCCATCGCCTGGGCCAGGGTGACCGCCGTCTCGATCGAGGTGCACCCGTCGCGCAGCCCGGCGTAGAGCACCACGTCGGTCGTGACCGCCGATGCGTAGTTGGTGGCATCGCCCGCCTCGGCGAAGGTCTGGAGGATCTGCGGATACGGATGGAAGGCGTCGAGCTCGCCGGGCGCGGCGCCGAGGATGCCGTCGACCAGCGCCCGCACGTCGGCGCGGTGCACGATCGAGTGGTAGAGCCCGCCGCCACCGGCCGAGAGGAACGCGCCGTCCACCTCGTGATCCACCGCCAGGGTCAGCGGGAGGCTCGACGATCCCTGGCTGTGGCCGGCCATCACGATCGTGCCGGCGTCGAAGTGGTCGACGGTGCCGCCCGCCTCCCCCGGTGCCAGCCGGAGGTTCTGGGCGATGCGCTTCAGGTAGATCACGTCGGCGGCCTGCTGGAGCAGGTTGGTGCGACCCGCCAGCGGGTTGAGGTAGTTGAAGAACTGGAGCTCAGGGGTGTTGAACGGGGCCGGTGCCGCCACCAGCCGATCGCCCGAGTAGAGCGGGGCGATCGACAGCACGGCGTAGGGCGGGTTGGGCCCGAGCTGGGAGATCGGGGTGGCCCGCGCCGATCCGCCCGTGCCGTTGACCCACAGCAGGATCGGCCAACCGCCGGCCGGCGACGGACCGCACGGGACCGCCATGTCGAGCAGCACGCCGGTGCCGCTCGACCCCATCTCCACGCCCTGCTGCACCGCCTTCCCGTCACCGCCGATCACGATGCCGCCACCGTCGTTCAGGAACGGCCTGGTGCCCGCCTGCCACACGGGCAGGGCGAGCCGTCCCGTGGTGTGCGACACGCCACCCGCGGGGCACGGTGCGGTGTCGGGGGTGCGGCCCAGCACCTGGGGCGCGGGGAGGGCCGCCACCGCCGCGGCGAGGGCATCCATCTCAAAGGTGGGGTCCTGGGTGGTGAACGCGGTGAACGCCACCAGTTCGCTCGGGTGCCACAGCGTGCGGGAGCGCACGGAGGCGAGGAGGTCGTCACGATCCTGGCGCAGCCGGCCCCAGGTGGCCGCGGCCACGCCGCCGGGGGCCGGGCCGTCGAGGGCGGCGAGCAGCGGCGACGGGGCCAGGCGGTGACCCGACGTGTCGCGCACGCCGTCGAACAGCGCCACGCCGTAGCGGGTCGACGGCTGGAGGGGGTGGCCCGGGTACGGCAGCAGGGCGATCAGGTTGCTCGGGCGCAGCGCGGTCCCGGCCGCCTTCACGTCGGCCAGGACGGGCACGAGCGGTGCGCCCGGGTGGTCGAGGTCGAGCAGCATTGCCGTCGCCCGGCGCCGCACCGAGCTCTGGGCGAACAGGGGCAGCGTCACCGGGTCGATGGCCCCGGTGGCTCGCAGGAACACCGCGCTGTTGGTGCCGAAGCCCTTGGTGGCCGCCTCCCCCCGGCCCACCACGATGTCGGCGAGGGGGACGGTGGACCGGCCGGGGAAGCCCGTGAGATCGAGGGAGCCGTCGGCGCGGCGTCGCGTGTCCGACGGCCAGGGAGCGTCGAAGAACCCGCCGGCGAGCGTCGGGTCCATGGAGATCGTCGTGGTGCCCACCTCGGCCTCGCACCCGAAGGTCCGGCACTCCTCGTCGGCCGCCTCCTCGCGCCGGGCGCGGGCCAACTCGGCATCGCCCCCCGCTTCGGCGGCGTCGGCCTGGTCGAGCAGCTCGTTGATGTGGGTGCGCGCCGCCACCGCCTCGGGGTTGGTGTCGTCGGCCGGGTCGAACAAGCAGCCGGTGACCACCAGGCTCAGCGCCGTGGCGATCACGACCGACCTCGTCCACGCGTGTGGCTTCGTGCCCATGTCCATGCCCCCTCGAACCCGCCGGCGCCGCGGCGTCGTCCCACCCCGAACGGTAGTGGCGAGGCGACTCCGCTGCCGCTGGGCTCAGCGTCAGCGAAGGCCGTCGGTGGTGACCTCGCTCGCTCCGGCGCCGCCGCGGTGCCGGTGGTTCGCCGGCACGACGAACGGGCACCCGCCGCATCGACACCACAGCCGGACGTTCTCTGCGAGCATCGTACGGATGACCGCGACCTTCCGAGGCTGGTCCCCGGCGGCCCTCGAGTTCTACGAGCGCCTCGAGGCCGACAACACCCGCCCGTTCTGGCTGGCCAACAAGGCCACGTTCGACGAGGAGGTGCGCGCCCCGTTCGACGCGCTGAGCGACCTGGTGGCCGACGAGTTCGGCCCGCTCCACGTGTTCCGTCCCAACCGCGACGTGCGCTTCTCCAAGGACAAGTCGCCCTACAAGACCCGGTGCTACGGCGTGGCCGAGGGCGAGCGCGGGGAGGGGTACTACGTGGGGATCTCCGCGCAGGGCCTCTCGGTCGGGTCGGGTGCCTGGATGATGGCCAGGGACCAGCTCGCCCGGTACCGCTCCGCGGTCGACGATCCTGCGGCCGGCGCCGAGCTCGAGGCGCTGGTGGCCGACGTCCGCCGCCGCGGCCTGCACATCGAAGCCCAGCCCCTGAAGACCGCCCCGCGCGGCTATCCCCGGGACCATCCCCGCATCGAGCTCCTACGGGCCAAGAGCCTGGCCGGAGTACGGGACTTCGAGCCGGCCGCGTGGCTGGGCACGCCCAAGGCGGCCGACCGGATCATCGGCACGTGGCGTGCCGCCGCCGGCATGAACGCGTGGCTGGCCGAGCACGTCGGCCCGTCGACCGAACCGCCTTCGGACCGCTGGTGACGCCCGAGCGACGTCAGTCGACGTTCGGACCGAGAAGGCGGAAGTTGGTGCCGGTGGCGTCGGTGAGCGCGGCCAGGCGCCCGTAGGGGGTGTCCGAGGCCGGCTGCACGACCGAACCGCCCAGTTCGAGGGCGCGAGCCACGGTGGCGTCGGTGTCATCGGTGGCGAAGTAGACGGCCCAGTGCGCCGGGATGCCCTCGGGCAGGTGGGCCGAGCTGTCCATCACCCCCGCCACCTGTTCCTCGTCGTCCTTGACGATCGTGTAGCGGAACTCCGACGAGTCGCCGACGGCCTCGGTGTCCCAACCGAACACGCTGCGGTAGAAGGCCAGGGAGGCGTCGTAGTCGCGGGTGTGCAGCTCGAACCACACCGGGGTCCCCGGTTCGCCGAGGACGCCCGTGCCGGCGAACGAGCCGGGCTGCCAGATGCCGATCGCCGCGCCACCCGGGTCGGCCAGGAACCCCATGCGGCCGAGGCCCATGATGTCCATCGGTGCCACGATCACGGTTCCGCCGGCCGATTCGGCGGCCGCCATGGTGGCGTCGGCGTCGGCCACCGCCAGGTAGGTGCACCACACGTTCGCCGGGCCGTTGCTGCCGTCGCTGTACATGGCGCCGGCCAAGGCCACGCCGTCCTTGGTCAGGTTGATGTAGCCGCCGTACTCGGGCCCACCCGACTCGCCCGTCCAGCCGAACAGGTCGTGGTAGAAGGCGACCGTTCGCTCGGGGTCGGACGACATCAGGTCGATGTAGCAGGGCACACCTGGAGAGGCGTGGTCACGAAGCGGCATGGCGGGGCTCCTCGGCGAGATCGGATCGTGGACCGGTGGACAGGCTTCAGAGCGTAGGTTCGCCGGACCGCCAGCGCACCCGGTGCCGGACGGCACCGGGTGGAGGTCGCCGGTGACGGAGGCGAGGCGGCCGGACGAGGACTACCGTTCCGCCCAGCGATCCGGCCGAGCAGCGGGCCCGGCCGGACCCTTCCCCCAGGACCCTCCCCGGGCGAACCCGTCCGGGGTTCAACGGAAGGAACCACCCCATGAACCACCGCATCCCGCGCCGCCTCGCGGCGTTGACCCTCGTGTTGCTCACCACGGTCACCGTCGCCGGAGCCGGTCCCGCCGGCGCCGAGGACCCTCCCACCGCACCGGTTCCGACCACCACGTGCTCGGTGGCCGAGGGCAATGCTCGGTTCGTCCGCTTCGTCTACCTGCAGATCCTGAGCCGCTGCCCCGAGGAGACGGCGCTGGCCTATTTCACCACCCGACTCGACGGCGGACTCACCCGGTTCAACTTCACCGAGACCATCGACATGTCCAACGAGAACCTGGGCGCCAACAACGTGATCCCGCTCTACAAGTCCATCCTGGGACGGGCGCCCACCGACGCCGAGCTGGCCGCCGGAAAGGCGTTCATCCGGAAGAACCACCAAGACGGTGGGCTCATCGCCAAGCTGCTGTCGTCCGACGAGCACTACGCCACCGTGAGGGCGACCACAAAGGCCGCCCGTGACCGCGCCTGGCTCGACGCGGCCTACCAGGCCATCGTCGAGGCGCCGCCCACCCCGGCCGAGGTGGCGAAGTGGACCGCCCTGTTCGGTGCCGGTTCCACCGTGTCCAAGCGCACCTACGTGGCCAACGTGCTGGAGCAGTCACCGCCCAACGCCACGAGCTGGACCTTCGGGGTCTACGGCGCCGGCTTGAACCGGGGTGCCACCCCCGCCGAGCTCGCCTTCTGGGCTCGGTGGCTGAACGGTCGGGGACACTGGCAGACGTTCCGGATGTGGACGAACGTCCTCAGCTCCCACGAGGCCTACGAGCTGGCCCAGACGCAGCCCGACATCAGCGAACCCGAGCACTGACGCGGCCGGGGTGCCGGGCCGGTCTGACCGCCCGGCACCCAGCCGGCCATCTCGCTGTCAGCCCCCTCTGGGACACTGGTCGACCCCGCCCGACCGCTCCCCCACCGGAGGCACCGTGACCGCCGACCCGACATCCCACGCCGAGGAGGCCTGGACCAACCGGATCCAGGCCCTGCTCACCAAGGCCGAGTCCACCGAGTTCCCCGAGGAGGCCGAGGCGTTGCTGGCCAAGGCCCAGGAGCTCATGGTCCGCCACGAGATCGACGAGGCCATGCTGGCCCAGGGCGGACACCGCCACCGGGACCAGGTGGTGACCGAGACCGTGGTGGTCGAGGCGCCCTACGCCAGCGCCAAGTCCTCGCTGCTCGGCAGCGTGGCGCGAGCCAACCAGTGCCGCACGGTGATGGGCCCCGCCGGCAACGGCGCCCAGCGGTGCATGTTGGTGGGCCAACAAGGAGATGTCGCCAACGTCTGCACGCTGTTCAACGCCCTGTCGCTGCACGCCGTGCGGGCCATGCTCGAGGCGCCGGTGCCGCCCCACGACACGCCGCGCCGCTTCCGCCACGCCTTCCTGCTCGCGTTCAGCGGGCGCATCGGCGAACGGTTGTGGGAGGCGAGCGAGGCGGTGCGGGCCCACGCCCAGGCCGGCACCGACCCTGCGGGGGTCGGGCTCGTACTCGCCTCGCGTGCCGACGCGGTGGATCGCGCCTTCCGCGAGGCGTTCCCGAACGTGCGCTACACCACCATGACCAGCTCGTCGTCGGCGGGGCGCCTCAGCGGTCGCCGGGCCGCCGACCGAGCCGGGCTCGGTCAAGGCGCGCTGCGCGGCGGCCGCCGCTCGCTGCGAGCCGGCTGATCGGCCACCTCGATGCCGAGCAGGTGGGGGCGCGTCCCGCTCAGCCCCGTGGCACGTCCTTCCATGGCACGTCCTTGTCGCCCCGCGGCTCGCCGGGCAGGCCCAGGATCCGCTCGCCCAGGATGTTGCGCTGCACCTCCGAGGTGCCGCCCTCGATGGAGTTGGCCCGGGCGCGCAGGAACATCTTGCGGCTGGTGCCCGGCGCCCCGGTGAGGCCCAGGTTCTCCGAGCGCCGCATCGTGTAGTCGTAATCCACCAGGGCCGCCGGCCCCAGCAGGTCGACGCACAGCTCGTAGATGTCCTTGTTGACCTCGGCGAACATCAGCTTGGCGATCGAGCCCTCGGGGCCGGGGTTGCCGGCCTTGCGGTTCTGCGACCCGCGGATGTTGGTGAGCCGCAGCGCCTCGGCGCGGATCCACAGCTGCACCAGGCGGTCGCGGGTGGCCGCCGACCGGTCGACGTGCGGCTCCTCCTGCCAGATCCGCACCGCCTCGGCGATCGCGCCCGAGCCGCGCGGCGGAGCGCCGCCGCCTCCGCCGATGGTGGTGCGCTCGTTCGAGAGGGTGGTCATGGCCACCCGCCAGCCCTCGCCCACGTC
>CAZIVZ010000042.1:0-12784 GCA_964542495.1 uncultured Aquihabitans sp. | reverse complement strand
TCCGACAGGTGCTCGCGCAGGGGGGCGAAGGTGGCATCGGACGCCCGGCCGCCGTGGAGCACGAGCGCGTCGGTCCACGCCAGCCCGGCGCGCTCCGCGGCCGTGTACACCTCGGCGGTCTCCCAGGCCGGGACGGCGGCGATCTTCTCCTCGGCCACGCCGTTGTCGCGGCTGGCCTTGCAGTGCTGGGAGAACACGAACCGGCTGCCGCGCGCCCACCCCACACGGGTCTGGGCCAGCTCGCGCAGGTCGACCGGCAGCTCGCGCGCCGGGGACCGGTAGAAGAGGAAGCCGTTGACGCAGTGCTCGAGCAACTCGGGCGACTGCGCCACCACGGTCCACCAGTCACCGGTGGTGCCGTTGGGGAGACCGGGTTCGGCCACCGGGTCCCGGTCGCCGAAGATGAAGTCGTACATGGTGGTGACGATGCCCTCGGGGGCTTCGTCGCGGGGGACCGGGCGCAGTCGGGGCACGGGAGCTCCTCGGGGTGGACTGGAGGCCAGACCGTACGCGCGAGACGGGGGCCCTCGCCCGGCGTCATGACCCTCACGTCGATCCGTCGGTCGGAGGCCGACGGTCGATAGCGTCTCCCGGGGAGGACACCGAGGTGCAGGTGGTGAGCAAGCGGACGAGCGTCATCGCGCTGGGCGCAGCCGCCGTGCTCGCCGTCGTGGTCGCGGCGCTGTGGTTCGGGCCGTGGCGGTCCGGCACCGACGGGTCGGGCACCGCCCGGCCGGGGATCGACGTGAGCGACCCGGCCGCGCAGGCGGCCGACGCCTTCGCCGAGGCGTGGAGCGGCGGCACCCTCGCCAAGGCGCCGGTCTCGGCCGCCAGCGGCGACGTCGCCGCCACCACCGCGCTGATCACGGTCGGGTTGACGGCCGCCCCGCAGCGCCCGCCCGAGGTCACCGTCACGAAGGTGACGCACGACGCCGGCTCGGAGACCTCGGCCACCGCCGCGGCCCGGGTGCGCTGGAAGCTCGACGGCGGCCGGACGTGGTCCTACCCGGTGGAGGTGCCCCTGGTGCGCGAGGGAGCCGGCGACGCCGCCCGGTGGCGGGTGGCCTGGACCCCGAGCGTGGTCGAGCCATCGCTCCAGCCCGGCGAGGTGCTCGGCGCCACCCGTCTCGCCGCCCGGCGGGGCCGCATCGTCGACACCACCGGCACCGTGCTGTCCGGCGCGGCCACCGGCACGGTCACGGTCGGGATCCGCAAGAGCCGTACCTCTGACCCGGCGGGCACGGCACGTACCGTGGCCGGGCTCACCGGCGTCGACGCCACCGAGCTGACGGCCAAGGTGGCGGCCGCCGGCCCCGACGACTTCGTGGAGGTGGTCACCCTCACCCGGCCCGACTACGACGAGATCCGCGCCCAGATCCAGCCGCTGCCCGGGACCGTCTTCCGTGAGGACGACGACGGCAGCCCCCTCCCGGCCAGCTACGCCCGGGCCCTGCTCGGCACCACCGGCCCCGCCGACGCCGAGACCGCAGCCGCGTCCGGCGGCCGCGTGGTCGTGGGCGACGTGGTGGGGCTGTCGGGCCTCCAGGCGGCGCAGGACGCCGTGCTCGCCGGCTCGCCGGGGGTGTTGGTGGAGGCGGTCGGCACCGGCGAGGCACCCACGCGCCGCGCGCTGAAGTCCTTTCCGGCCACCGAGGGCCGAGACGTGGTGGTCACGCTCGACCAGGCGGTGCAGCAGGCGGCCGACGCCGCCGTGGCCGTGACCGCCAACCCCTCGGCGCTGGTGGCGATCCGGGTGAGCACCGGCGACGTGCTGGCCGTGAGCAACGGGCCCAGCGGTGCGTCGGCCTACAACCGAGCCCTGATCGGACGGTACCCACCGGGCTCCACGTTCAAGGTGGCGTCGGCGATGGCCCTGCTGATCAAGGGCCTCACCCCGGACACGATCGTGAACTGCCCGGCAACGATCGTGGTGGGCAAGGAGTTCCGCAACGCCTCGGGTGAGGTGCTGGGCGAGGTGCCGTTCCGCACCAACTTCGCCGACTCGTGCAACACCGCCTTCGTCGGCCAGTCGGACCGGGTGACGCCCGACGAGCTCACCGCCACCGCCGCGCTGCTCGGGTACCGCGAGCTCGACCTCGGGGTCCCGGTGCGGGGCGGGTCGGTGCCGTCCTCGGCGTCGGTCACCGAGCACGCCGCCAACATGATCGGGCAGGGCAAGGTGGAGGCCAGCCCGTTCGTGGTGGCGCTGGCGTCGGCTTCGGTGGCCAACGGGTCGTCGGTCCAGCCGAGGCTGATCGTCGATCCCGAGGCACCGGCGCCCGAGAAGGGCGCGCCCCTCCCGGCCGCGCAGGTGGCCCAGCTGCGCGAGATGATGCGCGCCGTGGTCACGCGGGGCACCGGCCGGTCAGTGCTCGGCATCCCGGGGGGCGACGTGTACGGCAAGACCGGCACCGCCGAGTACGGCAACGAGGACCCGCCCCAGACCCACGCCTGGTTCACCGGCTACCAGGGCGACATCGCCTTCGCGGTGCTCGTGGAGGACGGTTCGTTCGGAGGCACGGTGGCTGCGCCCGTGGCGGCCCGGTTCCTGTCCGACCTGGCTGGGTGACCCCGCGCCCGGGTGGGCCAAGATGGCGGCCATGAGCGAACTGGCCCGCACCGACTTCGGCGACGACTTCACCTGGGGGGTGGCGCACGCCTCGTACCAGGTGGAGGGGGCGTGGGACGCCGACGGCAAGGGACCGTCGATCTGGGACACGTTCACCCACGGCAAGGGTCGGATCCGCGACAAGAGCTCCGGCGACGTGGCCTGCGACTTCTACCACCGCTACGACGACGACACCGCCCTCGTCCACGACCTCGGGTTCGACGCCCAGCGCTTCTCGATCTCGTGGCCTCGGGTGCTCCCGACGGGTACCGGCCGGATCAACCAGACCGGCCTCGACTTCTACTCGCGCGTGGTGGACTCGTGCCTCGAGCACGGCGTCGAGCCCTGGGTGACCCTGTACCACTGGGACCTCCCCGAGGCGCTCCAGCAGCGAGGTGGCTGGGCCAACCGCGACGTGATCGGGTGGTTCGAGGAGTACGTGGGCGTGGTGGCCGACGCCCTGGGCGACCGCGTCAAGAACTGGATGGTCTTCAACGAGCCGTGCAGCTTCCTGGTGATCGGCCACCTGGCCGGCGTCCACGCGCCGGGCACGCGGAGCCTGCGCAAGTTCCTGGCCGGCACCCACCACGTCAACCTGTGCCAGAGCGCCGGGGCCTCGGTGCTGCGGGCCCGGGTGGTCGACGCCAACGTGGGCACCACCCACATCATCTCGCCCATGGCCACCAAGGCCGACTCGCCCCGCCACCGCCGGGCCGCCGCCGCCCTCGACGCCTTCGCCAACCGCATCTTCCTGGAGCCCAACTTCGGTCTCGGCTACCCCACCGAGGCTGCCGGGCTCCTGAAGGGCGTGGAGCGGTACGTCAAGGCCGGCGACGACGAGGCCATCAAGGTCGACTGGGACTTCCTCGGCGTGCAGTACTACACGCGCCAGCAGGCCCGGCCGGCACCCATCCCGGGCCTGCACGCCGTGCCGTGGATCCGTCACGACTACCGCAACTACGAGATCACCGCGATGGGCTGGGAGGTGCAGCCCGACGGCCTCTACGAGTCGCTGGCCAAGGTGCACGCCTACGACCCCGACCTGCCCCTGCTCGTCACCGAGAACGGAGCCGCCTTCCCCGACAAGGTGGAGGGCGACCGCGTCCACGACCCGCGCCGCACCGCCTTCTACCAGGCCCACCTGGCCGAGGTCCGCCGGGCCATCGCCGACGGCATCCCGGTCGAGGGCTACTTCTGCTGGTCGCTGATGGACAACTTCGAGTGGGCCGAGGGCTACGGGCCGCGGTTCGGGCTCACCTACGTCGACTTCGAGACCCAGCAGCGGATCGTGAAGGACTCGGGACGGTGGTTCAGGGACTTCCTGGCTTGATGATGCCGATGAGGTGCACCGGGAAGAACGAGGGGGCCTGCACCACCAGCTCGTCCTGGGCGGCCTCGCCGGTCTCGGCGTCGATCACGTAGCCGCCGTCCTCGGCCACCGTGTAGCGCGAGATGCAGATCCGGCCGTTGAGCTGGATGGTCACCGTCACCGCCCGCTCCCACGTGTCGGAGCCGACGACGCCGACCACCCACCCGCGGATGGAGCTGTGGGTCACCGGGGAGAGGGACTTGAGGTGCTCGACGCCGGCGATGTGCACGACCACGTCGGTCGGCTCGAGGCTCACCGGTCGGGGAGGGTGCAGGCCACGTCGAGGCCGAGCACGTGGTTGAGGCGGCCGAAGGCCAGCCAGGAGCCGAGGCACATCGTGAGCTCCACGATCTCGCGCTGGTCGTAGTGGGCGCTCATCCGGCCCCAGAACTCGTCGTCGAGGCCGTGGTGGTCGAGGGCCCATCGCTCGGCGTACTCCGCGGCGAGGCGGGCCCGGTCGTCGAGGGCGTCGGTGGTGGACCAGTGGGCCACTGCGTCGGGAAAGGCGTCCTCCACGTGCTCGCCGTCGCGTTCGGTGCGCCAGTCGAGGCAGAAGAGGCACCCGTTGATCTGGGCCATCCGCAGGCGGGCGGCCTCGAACTCGCGGAGCCCGAGGGTGGAGTCGTCGTAGACCTTCTGGGCGAACGTGGCCGCCGCGGGGCCGATGCCGGGCACCAGCTCGCCCCACACGTAGGCGATCGGGTGCTTGCCCTCGGGCACGTCGATGTTCACGCCGGCACCGCTCGGGTGAGGCGGCCCGCGGCGGGCAGAAGCGGCACGTCGAGCGCGTCGTAGATGCCGGGTCCGGTCCGGTGGAGCCACTCGATGGCGTTGACGAGCCGCCCCACCGCGGTGGCGTTGCCGCCGGCGGCGCGGTTCCCGCCCTCGTCGGTGGCCTCCACGGTGATCTCGATGCGGGGCCGCCCTTCGATGATCACCCGATGGGCGCCGGCGCCGCCGTCGGGCGGGGCTGGCCAGTCCGGCGCGCACGACGGGTGGATCCGCGTGACGTGCTCGACCACGATCACCGGCTCGCCGTCGACGACGCCCTGCACCTCGAACCGAAGCGCGCCCTGGGTGCCCGCCTCGAACTCGCCCATGGTGTCGGTGGCCACCGTCGCCTCGAGCGGACGGCGCAGGACGGTCTCGCGGATCTCGTCGAGCTCGACACCGAGCGCCCGTGCCATCAGGCGCACCTGGCCGCCCCACACCATGGTGGGCACGGTGGGCGCCACCATCGGCGGCTCGTCGTCCATGGGCTGGCCCATGCCGACGAGGTAGCGCACCGAGTCGGGCTGGTCGTAGCTGGCGTAGTCGAAGATCTCCTGGCACCGGACCCGGGTGATGGTGGAGGCCAGGCCGGTGGCGAGCAGCGGGAGGACGTCGTTGCCCCAGCCGGGGTCGATGCCCGACACGAACAGCGCGCCGCCGCCGGCGTCGACCGCGGCCTGCACCGGCGCCAGCACCTCGGGCGGGGCCGAGCGCGGGTCGTAGAGGGCGTACAGCGCCGGGGTGACCACCACGGCGCCGGCCCGGAGGGCGGCGGCCACGTCGGCCAGGGCGTCGTCGGGCCGGATGTCGCCCGAGGCCGCGTAGACCACGGCATCGGGACCGGTGGCGAGCACGGCGGCCACGTCGTCGGTGGCGGCCACCCCCAGGGCGCGGCCGACGTCGCCCAGCTCGCCGGCGTCGCGGCCGACCTTGGCCGGGTTGTGGACCACCACGGCGGCGAGCTCCAGCGCCGGGTGGGCGTCGATGGCGCGGATGGCGGCGCGACCGACGTTGCCCGTGCCCCACACGACGGTGCGGAGCGCACCCTGGTCGGTCATGGCCCGGACGTTACCGTCCAGGTGTTGCGCCCAGCGGTGGCGGTGGCCATCACGAGCGTGCGGACCACCAGGTGCGTCGCCCACACCGCGGCGAGCACCAGCACGAACGCGGCGGGGGCCCACCGCCAGGTGAGGGTCTCGAAGGTGTGCTCCAGGGTGTTGGCCGGGTCGGTCACCGTGTCCCAGCTGTTGAGGCGGGCGATGCGGCCCACCAGGATGCCCACGGTGCAGGTCACGTGGAGCACCGCCTCCACCAACCAGCGGGGGGTGCCGGGGCGCACGGCGCGGACCTCGCGGGCCACCAGCTCGGTGCACAGGAGGTAGGCCAGGTACCCGGCCAGGATGAAGCCGGCGTAGAGGGGGAGGACCACGCCGAGAACCTGCCCGTCGGTGCCCGCCACCGCCACGCTGTGGCGCAGGTGGACGAGGTCGGTCACCACGTAGGGGGCGTTGGGGAGGGTGACGACGAAGGCCGCCACGCCGAGCCACCACCCCGGGCTCCGGCGGTGGGGCAGCGCGAACAGGCCGAGGGCGAGCGCGGCGGGCACGAAGGCCAGCAGCAGGTTCCAGGCCATCCAGCGGCGGTGGGGGCCGATGGTGGCGGCCGCGTCCTGGAGGAGCTGGGAGAGGACGGCCACGCCGGAGAGTCTGACCGCGACAGGCGCCCGGTAGGTTTCGGCCCCATGACCATCGGCCCGCACACCCTCGCCCAGTCCGGCGTCGTCATCCCACCGCTCGGCGTGGGCACCTGGGCCTGGGGCGACGAGCGCACCTGGGGGATGGGTGGCTACGACGCCGATCTCTCCCGCGACACCATCCGGGACGCCTGGAACGCATCGATCGACGCCGGGGCCACGTTCTTCGACACCGCCGAGGTGTACGGCGGCGGCGAGAGCGAGCGGATCATCGGCGCGCTGCTGGCCGACGATCCGGAGCGGGCGGCCAAGGCGACCATCGCCACCAAGTTCATGCCCAGCCCCTGGAAGCTCCAGGTCACCTCGGCCCTGCTCGGGGCCCTGCGGGCCTCGCTCGAGCGTCTCGGTCGCCCGTCGGTCGACCTCTACCAGATCCACGGTCCCATCAGCCTGCGTGGGCTCGGCGCCCTGGCCGAGGCCCTGGCCGCGGCCCACCAGGACGGTCTGGTCAAGGAGGTGGGGGTCTCGAACTACTCGGCCAAGGAGACCCGCACCATCCACCGCGAGCTGTCCGAGCGCGGCGTGCGGCTCGCCACCAACCAGATCGAGTACTCGCTGCTGCGCCGGGTCCCCGAGACCGGCGGCCTGCTCGCCACCTGTGCCGAGCTGGGCGTGGTGCCGCTGGCCTACTCGCCGCTCGGCCAGGGTCGGCTCACCGGCAAGTACTCGGCGTCGAACCCACCGCCGGGCAAGCGGGGCTTCTCGGCGCATCCCATGGAGACGGTCGACGTCGTGGTGGCCGAACTGCGCCGCATCGGGGCGGACCGTGACCGCACGCCCGGCCAGGTGGCGCTCAACTGGATCATGGCCAAGGGCGCCGTCCCCATCCCCGGTGCCAAGAACGAGGCCCAGGCCCTCGAGAACGCCGGCGCCATGGGGTGGGAGCTGGACGCCGAGGAGGTGGCCGCGCTGGACCGCGTGGCCCTTCCCGGAATCCGGAGCCTCGCCAACCGCTTCTGGCAGCACGGCTGACGATCCGCACACGGCTCAGCTCGCCCGGGCACAGCTCGGCTCAGCCGCCGACCAGCTTCCGGTACGCGTCGGCGAACACTCGGGCCTGGCGGCTGAGGTCGAACGCCTCCCGGACCTCCTGGGCGCCGGTGGTGGCGAGGAGACGGCGCCGCTCCGGGTCGGTCAGCTCGCCGAGGGCCGCGGCCATCGCGGCCACGTCGCCCACCTCCACGATGGTGCCGGTGTCGGGGGTGCGCAGGACCTCGTCCATGCCGCCGCAGCGGGTGGACACCACCGGCACACCCGCGGCCAGGGCCTCGAGTGCCGCGTTCGAGATCCCCTCGCTGAGGCTGGGCAGCAGGAAGACGTCGGCCCAGCCGAGCTGTTCCTGCACCG
Organism: uncultured Aquihabitans sp.; assembly: GCA_964542495.1. Lineage (GTDB taxonomy): Bacteria > Actinomycetota > Acidimicrobiia > Acidimicrobiales > Iamiaceae > Aquihabitans. The sequence goes on along the minus strand of CAZIVZ010000042.1, from coordinate 4,936 downwards.
CCTGCTGGTCCTGCCAGCCGAGCAGCGTGACCTCGTCGGTGAGGCCCAGGCTGGCGCGCAGGTAGTCGAGCTTCTCGCCCTCGGGTCCGGATCCGGCGATGCGGTACTCGAGGGCCACGCCGGCGTCCCGTGCGGCAGCCACGGCGCGGATGGCGTCGTCGAACCCCTTCTTCCAGTGGAGGCGACCCACCGACAGCACCCGCAGCCGCGCCGCGGTGGTGCCGCGCTCGACGGGGTCGACCCGGCCGACGCCGGTCCAGCGGGCGGTGTCCACCGCCGGTCGGTTCACCAGGATCTTGCTGGCCGGTGCCCCGTACCGCTCGACCGTGGCGGCCATGTCGTCGGACACGCAGTGGATCAGGTCGACCTGCTCGAACACTCCCCGCAAGGCGTCCACGCGCGACGGGTCGAAGGTCGGCACGATCTGCTCGGCATGGCCGCGGCAGCTGACCGCGAGCTTGGCCGGTCGGAGCTGCCTGAGGAGGTCCGAGACGGTCACGGCGATGCCTGAGAACTCGAAGTGGATGACGTCGTAGTGGCCGGCTGCGATCGGAGCCAGCCAGGTGGCCCGGCTGTCGTCGCGGGCCAGGGTCGGCAGCATGCGTCGGGCACCGGCATCCCGGACGAGGGCGCGAGCGATGGCGCCCCACGTGCGCGGGTTGTGCACCTGCGGCAGCTGCAGCGTCGGCACCGGAGCGAGGGCGGGATCCTGGGGGCCCAGCCAGGGTGCGGCCACGGTGACGTCGAGCCCGTCGGCGCGCAGCGCGCGCACCTTGCGCCCGATGAAGGTCTCCGAGCCGTGCGGGAACCGGGTGACCACGGCGAGGACGCGCGGCCCCACATCGCTGAGGTGGTCCTGCTTGGTCACGTCGATCCCCTCCCCGGCGCCGTCGAGCCGTCGGAGTCTACGGCACGCCCGGGCGACCCCTGTCACCGCAGCGCGTGCGTACACTGCCCCGTTCAGACGTCTGGGGAGGCACCGATGAGGGTCGTGGTCACGGGTGCGGCCGGCTTCGTGGGGTCCCACCTCAGCGACGCGCTGCTCGCCTCCGGCCACCAGGTGGTGGGCATCGACTGCTTCACCGACTACTACGGCCGCGCCGACAAGGAGGACAACCTGGCGGGGGCGCGCTCGCACGCCGGGTTCACCTTCGTCGAGGCGGACCTGCGCACCGATGCCCTCGAGCCGCTCCTCGACGGTGCCGACGTGATCGTCAACGAGGCCGCCACGCCGGGCTTGGTGCTCAGCTGGGACGACTTCGAGCGCTACCAGTCCACCAACCTCAGCGCGGTGAAGCGCCTGATCGACGCGTCGGTGGCGGTCGGGGTGGGGCACTTCGTGCAGGCGTCCACGTCGTCGGTGTACGGCGTCGACGCCACCGGCACCGAGGACTCGGTCACCCTGCCGGTGTCGCCCTACGGCGTCACCAAGCTGGCGGCCGAACACCTCCTGCGGGCCTACCGGGCCAGCTTCGGCCTCCCGCTCACGATCCTGCGGTACTTCTCGATCTACGGCCCGAGGCAGCGGCCGGACATGGCGTACCGGATCTTCTGCGAGCGGCTGCTGCGCGGCGACCCCATCACGGTGTTCGGCGACGGGGCCCAGAGCCGCAGCAACACCTACGTGTCCGACTGCGTGTCGGCCACCATCGCCGCCTTGGAGCGGCCCGCCGAGGGCGCGATCCTGAACGTGGGCGGTGGGCGCGAGATCACCCTCATGGATGCCGTCGAGATCCTCGCCCGCGAGCTCGGCGTGGAGCCGGTGATCGAGCACCGCGAACCTCGCAAGGGAGACCAGCGTCGCACGGTGGCCGATACCACCCGGGCCCGGGAGCTCCTCGGTTGGTCACCGCTGGTGGAGCCCGAGGAGGGCCTCGCCGCGCAGGTCGCCTGGGTCCGTGAGCGAGCCTGAGGCAGACGGTCCCGAGTAGGTTCGCGAATCGTGCAAACCACCCGTATCGCCCCACGACTCGCCGCCGTCGCCGTGCTGGTGGGCCTCGCCTCCCTGCTGACCGCCTGCGACGATCCGCCCACCACGGTCGACACCCCGGTCGGGTACGACTGCGACATCGAGTCGAACAACTTCTGGGTGCCCGACACCACGGGAACCATGACCTCCCGCTACACCACCACCGCCCCGCAGGCCGCGGCCCCCGGCGGCACGCTCACGGTGAAGGTGACCCCGGAGCCGTTCACCCTGTCGAGCGGTGCCAGCAGCGACGGCACCGTCCAGCACCTCACCAACCTGGTGTGGCGGGTGGCCATCCCCGCCGGCACCACGCTGAGCTCGCAGAGCATCGCCGGTTGGGCGAACGTGGGATCGGGCGTGCCCAGCTCGGCGGTGTCGGGTGGTGCCGTCGTGGTCACCGTGCCCGGTCCCATCGCCGCCAACACCACCGCCACGCTGCCCACGGTCTCCATGGACCTCCAGGTCACGGGCGCGGCCGGCTCTTCCATCGACGCCAAGATCGCCGGCACCGGCTACGGCTCACCCGGCCTGTCGTTCGACCTGCGGGTCACCGGCACCGTCGTGGGCACGCTCAACCCCACGTTCTCCTGCTTCCCGAGCCCGAGCCCCGTGCTGCACCGCACGTTGGTCAGCACCGACACCAAGGCTCCGGTGATCACCATCGCCAGCCCGGTTGCCGACGCGTCGATCGTGCAGGGCGCGATCGTCGCCGCGGACTTCACCTGCGACGACGGCACCGGCGTCGGCGTGGCCACCTGCACCGGCACCGTGGCCGACGGTGCCCCGATCCCCACCGCCACCCTCGGCGCCAAGACGTTCACCGTCACCAGCACCGACCTCGAGGGCAAGCAGTCCACCAAGAGCGTCGGCTACACGGTGGTCGCCCCGGGCTGACCGCCCGGTTCGGGCGGGACCTGGTCGTGACGACACCGGGCTCACCGGTGAGCGCGCCTCGATGACCTGGTCGACGAGGCCAGACCGCCTTCAGGCGCGATCGAGGTGGTCACCCAGCCGCCTTCCTGTGGCTTGTCCCTGTCCAAGCTCGTCCATGGGTGCCGGGTGCCCGCATCGGCACCCGGCGAGTCCAGGTTCGTGCAGTCGAGCCGCATGGAGCGGTTCAGCTGCACGAACCTCTTCGCACGCCGAGCAAGGACCTCGCCGACCCAGGCCAGACCGCCTTCAGTGAGCGCGCCGCCTCGCTCGGAGCACGATGTCGTCGACGTGGTGCGAAGCGGCGACGGCGGCGCCCGGCGGCCGGGGTCGGAGGTCATGGACCTCGACGTCCCAGTCCGGCGCGTCGGCGACCGCCGCGGCGACGTGGTCGACCTGGACGTACGCCAGCGGGTCGAAGGGCCGACCGTGGCGGTCGGCGAGCATGGGCTCGAGGTCGTGGCTCACCACCAGGAGCACGCCGCCCGGCGCGACCGCGTCGAGGAGGTTGTGGACGGCGCGGTCGTCGGGCGTGCGCGGGATCGAGGCGTAGTGCGCGGTCACCAGGTCGTAGGCGCGGGACTCGAACGGGCCGTCGGCGTTGGCGTCGGCGTGGCGGCACTCCACCTGGAGGTTGCGGCGCGTCGCTTCGGCCTCGACGCGGTCCAGCGCTCGTCGGGAGATGTCGGTCGCGGTGACGCGCCACCCTCGTTCGGCCAACCAGATGGCGTCGCCGCCCTCGCCGGCGCCGACGTCGAGCGCTCGGCCGGGTGCCATGGCGTCGACCTCGTGGACGAGTGCGCCGTTCGGGTTGCCGCTCCAGATGTGCTCGTCGCCGTAGCGCCCGTCCCAGTCGGACTCGCCGGCCGTCGGGCGGGAGAGGGCGGCGAGGTCCTCTTCGGCGAGGTCGAAGCTGATCATCCCGCCGATCCGGCTGCCGTCGGCCGCGGCCTGGAGCACCTGTTGGCTCGGGTCGGTGACGTTCCCCGCGGCGTAGAGGCCCGGGACCGAGGTCGCCCCGGACGCGTCGGTCTCCACGACCTCGCCGACCCCGCTCGGGTGGGCCGTCAACGGCAAGCCGACCGGCTCGAACGGTTCGGCGCGCACGCGAAACCGCGGTGAGAGCACGATCGCGTCGGCCTCGATCCGTCGACCGTCGACCTCGACCGACGTGATCCGCCCGTCGGCACCGGCGACGACCCGCTGCACGACCCCGTGGTCGACCGAGACGCCGGCGGCCCGCAGCGCCTCGACGGTGCCCTCGTCGACGGCGACGTTGCCGTGGACGAGGACGGTGAGCCGGGCGCTGAGCTGCCGGAACAACGGCGCCGTGTGCAGGCCCCGCGCGTGGGTGACGATCTGGACGATGCGCTGGTCTCGGGCCTCGTAGCCGTGGCAGAAGGGGCAGTGGATCACGTCACGGCCCCAGTGCTCGGCCAGGCCCTCGATGTCGGGGAGCTCGTCCACCAGGCCGGTCGCGGCGAGCACCCGACGAGCGACGATGGTGCGCCCGTCGTCGAGCGAGGCGCGGAACCGATCGCCGTCGCGGGTGACGGCCAGGACCCGCCCCTCGAGGATCTCCCCGCCGTAGCTGCGAACCTCCTCACGGCCAGCGGCGACCAGCCCGGACGGCGGTTGTCCTTCGCGTCCGAGGAAGCTGTGCATGTGGGCGGCGGGTGCGTTGCGGGGCTCGCCGGCGTCGACGACGATCACCGAACGGCGCTGGCGGCCGAGCTGGAGGGCGGCTGCGAGCCCGGCGGCCGATCCGCCGACGATCGCGACGTCGGCGTGGCGTTCGAAGGGGGGTGGGGTGTGGTCGCTCATGGCGATGACGATACGGACCATCCTCGCGCCCCTCTTGGTGGGCACGACCTCTTGGGGCCGAGGCCTACGCCGGACCGGTCCGGACCCCCAGCCTGAGAATTCCTGAAATCATGCCAAACGTGGTTTGAGGGGGAACATCAGTTCGCTATACTCATGGTCATGGATGGCGGACCGGAGAGCACTGGCGGGGTGGGGGAGGACCCGTTCGCGGTG
>CAZIVZ010000041.1:0-12802 GCA_964542495.1 uncultured Aquihabitans sp. | reverse complement strand
CGCCAGCACCTCAGTCGACGAGCTCATCAACAACGAGAAGGTCGACGCCATCGTGGGCGCGGCCGCCTCGGGCACCACCAAGACCATCCTCGACCGGGTGGTGTCGTCGGGTACGGCCCAGTGCTCGCCCTCCAACACCGGCAGCGACCTGACCCAGGCCGACGACAAGGGCCTGTACTTCCGCACCCCGCCGCCGGACAACCTCCAGGCCCAGGCCCTCGCCAAGGTCATCTCCGACGACGGCAAGGCCAACGTGGCGATCATCGCCCAGAACACCGACTACGGCACCGGCTTCGTCCGCTACCTCGACCCGGCCCTCACCGACGCCGGCGCCAAGGTCGTGGCCAACGTCACCTACGACGAGAAGGGCACCGGCATCGACGCCGAGGTCGAGAAGGTCGTCAGCGCCGAGCCCGACGCCGTGGCCCTCATCGGCTACCCCGAGGACGGCGGCAAGATCATCGCCGAGATGATCAAGCAGGGTGCGGGTCCGTCCGACGTGACCATCTACGTCACCGACGGACTCCAGTCGAACGAGCTCTACAGGGCCGTCGACGAGAGCGACCCGGCGGTCACCGCCGGCATCCGGGGCACCGCGGCCTCGGCCGCCCCCGAGAACGGTGCCTCGTTCTTCCCGGACGCCTTCAAGGCGTTCGCCCCCGAGGTGGCCTCGCCCATCTACTCGGCCCAGTCCTACGACTGCGTGATCCTCTTCGCCCTCGCGGCGCAGAAGGCCGGGTCCGACGCCCCGTTCGACATCGCCAAGGAGATGATCAACGTCTCCGGTGGTGAGACCGACGAGGCCGAGAAGTGCGACACCTACAAGGCGTGCATCGCCCTGCTCGCCGAGGACAAGGACATCAACTACGAGGGGGCCTCGGGCGCCCTCGACTTCACCGAGTACGGCGAGCCCTCGGCGGGCTCCTACGACGTGTTCACGTTCGGCGACGACGGCTCCTTCGCCACCGACGAGCAGGTGGTCGTGGGCGAGTAGCCCACCACCCCGGCACACCGGAGCACCGAACACGATGAGGGGCGGGGCCTTCGGGCCCCGCCCCTGTCGCGCCGGGACCCGGCTTCCCCGAGCCCGATCACCAGGAGCCGCCGCCACCCCCGCCGGCCCCGCCCCCCACCCCGCCGCCCGACGACCCCGACGACGACGGCGCGGTGGACGTGGAGCCGGTGTCGCGCACGAGCGACGGGGCGAGCAGTGCCAGGTGCGTGGCGCCCGGGTCCACCGACGTCGCCACGGTGGAGGCCCGCACGGCGTCGTTCCAGTGGTCGATCTCGTCGACAGCGACCGCCCACGCGGTGTACTGGCGCAGCAGGCCGTTGCGCACCGCCCAGTCGACGTGCTGCGCCTCCGACTCGGCGAGGAACCGGCGGAACGACTCCACCCGCAGCCACAGCGCGGAGCCGACGACGGACCGCACCCGCAGCTCCCAAGCGGTGATCACCGCGAGGGCGCCCGCACCGGTGGCGAGCGCGGCGACGGCCACCGCGGGGAGCCACCCGGCGGCGGACGTCGCGAAGGTGGCCACGAGCCCCAGCGCGCCGGCGATCGATCCTCCCACCAGCGCCCCCGTGCGGCGACGGTCGCCTTGGCGATCCCAGAGCCCCGAGCGTTCCTTCCAGGCGCGCAGGTCGGCGTCGACCTGGCTCCACGCCGACGCGAACGTCGGGTCGTACTCGCCGAGCTCGATCTCGGACCGGCCACCGAAGGCCCGGGCCACCACGGCGGGCAGGGGCCGCTCGGGCGAGTCGGTGCGCCGCAGTCGCCGGGTGCCGGTGCCGTCGTCGAGGGCGAGCAGGCCGGCGGCCACCAGCTCGATCAGCCAGGCCACCTTGTGCTCGGGCCGGACGGTCTCGCGCAGCACCACCCCGCCGCAGGCCGCGCTCAGCCCGGCCGGCGGCGCGAACTCGACGGTGGACAGCTCGGCCAGGTCGTCGTGGTCCAGACGACGGGCACCGCGCGGTGGCGCCGGGTCGCCGGCGACGGCAGGCGGCGGACCGGCGGGCGGTGGACCGGGGGTGAAGGCGGCATCGGCCGCGCCGCCCCCGCCCACCCACTCGGCGCCGGCGCGCCGCGTGGCCAGCGAGGCGGCCGCACCTCCCACGAGCGCGGCCACGAACGCCACCGCGAGGGGCACGGCCACTCCCGGGCTGTCGTCGGCGGGCGGCGGGGAGAAGGCGGGAAGGTCGGGCGCGGCGTCGATCGGCGTGGCCTCATCCGCGTAGAGGGTCACGCCCTCGTGGGCGTCGAGGTCGTCGACGGTGACGTCGACGCGGCCGGGCTCCGCCGAGCGGGCGTCGCATCCGCCGGTGGCACCGGTGGCACCCCGGTCGCAGCGAAGCCCGGACCAGTCGAAGGGGCCGGCGACCACCACGACGGCCTGCGTGATGGGCGCGTCCCACCCGGCCCCGACGCCGTTGAAGGCCAACCGGCCGGCCGGGGCGACGTCGGCGAGGGTGTAGGCGATCTCGTAGCGGTGCCGCCCCGAGATCGTCTGGTCGGGATCGCCGATCTTGATGCGGTCGCCGATGAGCACGAACTGGTCCGGGGCGGTGCTGGCCACCTCCACGTCGGACGCCTCGGTGAGGCCGGGCACGTCGCGGAAGATGCCGTGGCGGTCCGACGCCGTGCCGAAGTCGTAGTCGATCACCTCGGACACCCGCGCCGAGCCGTCGGGCCGGACGGCCACGTGCACCTCGGTGTAGGCGATGCGCTCGCCGTCGCCGGTCAGGGCCCCGACGGCGGCCACGGCGCCCACCACCAGTGCGGCCACCGCGAGGAGGACGCGGTCGCGGATGCGGCGCGACGACACCGTCACGGCGTCAGAGCTCCCGAGCGAGGGTGCCCAGGTAGAGCTCGATCACGGTGGGGTCGTCGAGGAGGTCCTGCCCGCGGCCCGAGTAGGCGTTGCGGCCCTGGTCGAGCACGAAGGCGGTGTCGGCGATCAGCAGGCACTTGCGAGCGTTCTGCTCTACCATCACCACCGACACGCCGGCCGCCTTCACCTGGGCGATCCTGGCGAACACCTCGTCCTGGTTCATGGGCGACAGCCCGGCCGACGGCTCGTCGAGCAGCAGCACCGACGGGTCGGTCATGAGGGCCCGGCCCATGGCCACCATCTGGCGCTGGCCGCCCGACAGCACCCCGGCCCGCTCCTTGCGGCGCTCGGCCAGCATGGGGAAGAGGGCCACCACGGCGTCGAAGCGCTCCGGGAACCGGGCGGGGTCGAGGTACATCCCCATCTTGAGGTTCTCCTCGATGGTGAGCGAGGGGAACACGTTGCGGGTCTGGGGCACGTAGCCCACGCCGCGCGCCACCAGCTCGTGGGCGGGCTTGCCGGTGATGACATCGCCGTCGAGCGTGACCGACCCGGACCGCACCGGAACCAGACCGAAGAGGGTCTTGATGAGCGTGGACTTGCCGGCCCCGTTGGGCCCGATGATGCCGACGAGCTCGCCCGGGTGCAGGGTGAGCGAGGCGCCGTTCAAGATGTCGACGCCGGGCAGGTAGCCGGCCACCAGGTCGGTGGCCACGAGCAGCGGCTCGGGCTCGGTCACCGGATCTCCCCGGTGGGGGTGCCGCCGTGGTCGATGCCGAGGTAGGCCTCGATCACGGCGTCGTTGCCGGCGATGTCGGCCGGCCGGCCCTCGGCGATCACGCGCCCCTCGGCCATGCACACCACCCAGTCGGAGATGGTCATGATCACGTCCATGTCGTGCTCGACGAACAGCACCGACATGCCGTCGTCGCGCAAGGCGGTGACGTGGCCGAGCAGGCTCTGGGTGAGCGCCGGGTTCACGCCCGCCATGGGCTCGTCGAGCATCACCAGGCTGGGCTCGGCCATCAGCGCCCGCGCCATCTCCAGGAGCTTGCGCTGGCCACCCGACAGGCCGGACGCGTACTCGTCGGTGAGGTGGTCGAGCTTGAAGCGGGCCAGCAGGTCGCGGGCGCGTGCCAGGTTGACCTGCTCCTGGGCGCGCCACGCCGGCGGCACCAGCGCCTTCCAGAACCCCTCGCCCGCCTGGTCCTTGCCGGCGAGGAGCATGTTGTCGAGCACGGTCATGCGGCCCAGCGTCTTGGTGAGCTGGAACGTGCGCACCATCCCCCGGCGGGCCAGCACGTGGGGCTTGACCCCGTTCGCGGCCTCGCCCTGGAACGTCCAGCGGCCGGCGTCGGCGCGGTCGAAGCCGCACAGCAGGTTGAAGAAGGTGGTCTTGCCGGCGCCGTTGGGCCCGATCAGGGCGGTGATCACCCCGCGCGGCACCTCGAGGTGCTCCACGTCGACCGCCATGAGGCCGCCGTAGCGCCGCTCGACCCCCTCGACCACCAGGATCGGGTCGGGCTTGGCCACGCCGACCTCGGCGGCCACCCCGGCGAGGGCACCGTCAGCGGGCACCGGCGAGCATCTCCTTCTTGCTGCCCAGGATGCCCTGGGGCCGGAACACCATGAGGGCCATGAGGCCGAACCCCATGAGCGCCAGGCGCACCGCGCCCGACGTGGTGTCGCTGACGTCGAACCAGAGGTTGTTGAGCACGCCGTCGACGGCGTCGAGCACGAACCAGTAGACGACCGCCCCGGCCACGGGACCCCAGATGGTGCCGGCCCCGCCCAGGATGACCACGGTGTAGAGGGCGAAGGTGAGCGGGGCGATCCAGCGCGACGGCGTGACGCTCCCCGAGTCGAGGGCGATGAGGGCCCCGGCGAGCGCGCCGATGGTGCCGCCCAGCACGAACGACTGGAGCTTGAACACCACCACGTTCTTGCCCAGCGCCTTGGCCGCGTCCTCGTCCTCGCGGATGGACCGCAGCACCCGCCCGAACGGGCTGCGCACCAGGGCCCGGACGAGCAGCGTGACCGCCAGCACCAGGCCCCAGGTCCAGAGCATGGACCAGAGCTGCCGCGAGTTGAACACGAACGAGCCGCCGATCCCGTAGCGCCCCTCCGGGATGAAGTTCGGGTCGAAGAAGCCGAGCCGACCGCTCAGGCCACCGATGCCCCGGGACCCGCCGGTGAGGGGCTCGCTCGGTCGGGCGTTGGCCACCAGCCGCAGGATCTCGGCGGCAGCGATGGTGACGATGGCGAGGTAGTCGCCCCGCAGGCGCAGGGTGGGGATGCCGAGCAGGAGGCCGAGCACCACGGCGGCGCCGATCCCCAGGGCGAAGCCCACCCAGATCGACCACCCGCGGTCGGCCGAGATCCCCATGCCGTAGGCGCCCACGAGCAGGAAGCCGACGTGGCCGAAGTTGGACAGGCCGGTGTAGCCGAACTGGAGGTTGAGGCCCGACGCGGCCAGGGCGTAGGACGCGCCCTGGAAGCCGATGGCCGTCTGGAGGGCCAGGGCGACGATGCTCAGCCAACTCACGACGCCCGCTCCCCGGTCATCCGAACCGCTCCCGCTGGCCGAGGATGCCCTGCGGCCGCACGAGCAGCACCAGGATCAGCACCAGGAGCGCCACCACGAACTTGTAGGCGGTGTCCACCAGCAGGCCGCTGGTCTCCTGCACCACACCGATGACCACGGCGCCGAGCACGGCGCCGTAGGCGTTGCCCAGGCCGCCCAGCACCACGGCGGCGAACAGCGAAAGGAGCAGCAGGAAGCCCATGTCGAACTTCACGTTCAGGCTGAGCCCGTAGAGGATCCCGCCCAGCGCGGCGAGGGCGCCGCACAGGGCCCACACGGTGGTGACGATGCGGTCGACGGCGATGCCCGACGACGCCGCCAGGTCCGGGTTGTCGGCCACCGCCCGGATGGCGGTGCCGAGCCGGGTGCGCCGCAGCAGGACCGTCATGCCCACCAGCACCACGACGCACAGCCCCATGATGATCAGGTCGTTGGGCGTGAGCCGGACGGGGCCGAAGGAGCGCTCGACCTGCCCGCTCGCCGCGGTGTAGCGCTTGCCGTCGGGCCCGAAGGCGATCTGGAAGATGTTGCGCAGCGCGGTGCTGAGGCCGATCGACACCACCATCATCGACAGCAGTGCCATGCGCCGCCTCCGCAGCGGCCGCCACAGCAGCCGGTCGTTGGCGGTGCCGGCCAGGGCGCCGGCGGCCACCGCCAGCGGGACCGTGATCCAGAACGGGACGCCCGCCTCGTTGAGGGCGTAGGCCACGATCGCCCCGAACGTGACCAGCTCGGCGTGGGCGAAGTTGGTGAGCCCGGTCACCCCGTACACGAGCGAGAGGCCCACGGCGGCCACCGCCAGGATGAGCCCCAGCCGCAGTCCCTTGGCCATCGTGGTGGCGTAGTCGGAGAAGTCGCGGGTGCCGCGGGTGTCCTCGCCCAGGCGGAAGGTCACCTGCTGGTCGCCCAGGTTGACCCGCACCTGGTCGAGCGTGGCCCGGTCGGCGTCGGTGAGCGAGAAGCCCTTCGGCAACGTGTCGGGCTCGAGCACCACCTGGTAGACGCCGTTGCCGGGCAGGGCCACCACGAACACCCCGTCGTCGCCGGTGGTGGCCGACCCGACCTCCTCGCCGCCCTGGCGCACCGTGATGGTCACGCCCTCCGGGAACGTCGCCTTGCCGTCGCGCACCTGGCAGAGGCGGCCCCAGATCGCGCTGCCCAGCGGCTCGCCGTTGGCCGCCACCGCCTCCGCCTTGGTGAAGGCACAGCCGGTGGCCTCGATCTGGGTTCCCGACGCGGCGCCGCCGTCCTGGGCCGCCGCCGACGCCGCCGGCCACAGCACCGTCAGCGCCACCAGTGCGAGCAGCACCCGAGGGGATCGCAACAGCGCGGCCAGGTCCATGTGGCCGGTGATGGTAGTGATCGCCGCTGGACCAAGGCGGCGGGAGCGATCCGGGGCCGGCCCTCGGCCGGCCGCCTCACGCCGGGCCGGGCCACCTCACGCGGTCAGGCCCACGGCGTCGAGCACCTCGGCCAGCGTGGCCACCGCGCCGGTGACGAACGGCCCGAACTCGGCGTACTCGGTGGAGGCGGTGTCGAAGCGCATCGTGTACACGACCTCCTTGAGGTCGTCGGGCTTCTGGGCGAACAGCGTGACGCCCCACTCGAAGTCGTCGACGCCGGTGGAGCCGGTGACCACCTGCAACACCCGGCCGGCGAACTTGCGGCCCGATGCACCGTGCTCGTACATGAGGGCCTTGCGCTCCTCGTAGGGCAGGGCGAACCAGTTCTGGCCGGGGTCGCGGCGCTTCGACATGGGGTAGAAGCACCACGCCGACTTGCCCTCGGGCGGCAGCACCGGGTTGAGACGGGCCGACGCCATCGCCTCGGGGAGCCCTTGGGCGTACTCGGACAGCTCGGTGAACGAGACGTAGGAGTCGACCAGGTCCAAGCCGGCCGCGACCACCGCCGTCTGCAGGGCGCGCAGGCGCCACACGTCGGTGCCGAGGACCATGAGCGCCACGTCGGCCTTGTGGCCCAGCACCGCCACCGGCACCACCTGGAGACCCTCGGCCTCGGCCGCCTTCACCGCCGCCTCCACCCCGGCTCGGTCGGCGCCCGGGGGCACCCGGCAGAACAGGTGGAGCACGGCGAGGCCGGTGGACGGGACGAGCGGTTCAGCCATGACCCGACGCTACCGCCGCCCTCCGCCACACCTGCAGGCCGTGCTCGCAGGCCGTGGCGGCGACCACGCCTGGCTACGATCCGCCACCGGTGCACGAACACGTGCCCGGGGGCCTGTCGGCACCGCCCCCGCCAGCACCGGGCCGCCGCCTCCTCCGCTTCGGAGCGCGCCGTGCTCATCCGACACCTCGCCGAGACCCACCGGCAGGACCTGCTGGTCTCGGTCACCGACCCCGATGCCACCGTGGCCGACCTGGCCGCGGTGCTCGAGCCCGACCGACCGGCCGGACCGCTCCTCGTCGACGGTCGCGCCGTCCCGGCCTCCACGCCGCTCGACCGGGCCGCCATCGCCCACGGGGCCACCGTTCGCCGCCCGCCCCCCCCGGGGCTGCCACCGCCGCCCGCTCCCGCGGGCCCGGGGGTCGTGCTCACCGTCACCGCCGGCCCCGACGCCGGGCGCTCGGTGCGCCTGGCGCCGGGAACGCACCGCATCGGGCGGGCGCCGGGTCCCGGCCCGGCGATCGGCGAACCGCCGCCCGTGCCCGCCACCGGCCTCTGGCTGCACGACCCCACCGTGTCGGCGCACCACGCCACCCTCCACGTGGCGGCCACGGGCGCCGCGTCGGTGTCCGACGACGGCTCCACCAACGGCACCTGGCTGGGCGACGTGGCCGTCCGCTCGGCCACGTCGGTCGGGCCCGGTGCCGAGGTGCGCTGCGGCGCCTCGCGGTTCGTGGTCGAGCCGACACCTCCACCGGCGAGTCCGGAGCGGCCGCCGCTCGTGGGCGCGGCACGCACCCGACCGCTCCACCGCCGGCCCCGGCCCGCTCTCCCCGGGCCGGCGCCGACCGTCGCCGCACCGCAGGATCCCGACCCACCGCCGCCGGTCACGCCCGTCGGCCTGGTGGCGGTGCTGGCATCGGTGGCCACCGGGGCGGCCATGGTCGTGCTCCTGCACTCGTGGAGCTACGCCGCCTTCGCCCTGCTCGGCCCGGTGCTGGTGCTGGCCAACGCCGTCGACTCGCGCCGTCGCCGCCGCCGCCACGGTCGTCGCGCCGGCCGACGGCGGGCCCGGGAGCTGCGCGCCTTCGCCGCCGCCCTGGCATCCGCGCAGCAGGCTGCACTCGCCGCGGCGCGGGCGGCGGCACCGGGCCCGGCATCCTCCGTTCGCACGGCTCACCACGACCCCGGCGCATGCTGGGAGCGCCGCCCGGACCACGACGACGCCCGCACGGTGCGCATCGGGATCGGTCGGGTGGCGTGGGACCCGCCGACCGCCACCACCGACGCGGTGCCTCCGGCGACCGCGCCCGACGTGACCGCCGTGGTCGATGCCCACCGGTGGCTCGACGACGCACCGCTGGCCCTGCGGCTCGCGCCCGGCCGGGCGGTGGCCGTGGTCGGCCCGCTCGTCGCCGCCCACCGGCTCGTGCGGTCGATCGTGGTGCAGGCCGTGGTGGCCCACGGCCCGGCCGATGTCCGCGTGGGCGTGCTCGCCGCTCCCGACCGAGCGAGGTCCTGGGACTGGTGCGCCTGGTTGCCCCACGCCGCCGATCCGGTGGACGGGTGGCTGTTGGCCGGATCGGAGGGGCAGGCCCGGTCGGTCGTCGACGTGCTGGCGCCCGCGGCCGACGCGGTGACGGGCGCGCCCCGCCGGTGGTGCGGCGTCGTGGTGCTCGACGACCCGCGCGCCCTCGCGGCCCGCCGCAGCGCGGCGCGGACGCTCCTGCGCCTCGCCAGCGACCCGGACGTGGGCCTCGTCCCGATCGTCCTGGTCGAGCGGCCCGAGGACGTGCCCGCCTCCTGCCAGGTGGTGCTGACGGTGACCGCCGAGGGGACCCTCCACGCACCGGGGCTGGCCCACGGCGAGGCCGCGCTGGTGGGCGTGGCCGAGGACGTGGCGCGCGAGGTCGCTCGAGCGCTGGCCGGGCTCGACGATCCCGAGGTCGACGACCCCGGACGCGACCTGCCCGGTGCCGTCTCCCTCGCCGACCTGGTCGGTGCCGAGCGCCTCACCCCCGCCGGCACCACCGCCGCGTGGCGCGCCGGCGGCGACGACCCACCCCCGCGCGCCGTCGTGGGCGCCTCGGCCGAAGGGCCCTTCGTGGTGGACCTCGCCGCCGACGGCCCGCACGCGCTCGTGGCCGGCACCACCGGCGCCGGCAAGAGCGAGCTGCTCCGCACGCTGGTGGCGTCGCTCGCCGCCTCGTCGAGCCCGCGGCACCTCACCTTCGTGCTCATCGACTTCAAGGGCGGCAGCGCGTTCGACGTGTGCGCCCGGCTCCCCCACGTGACCGGCGTGGTCACCGACCTCGACGACCACCTCGCGGCGCGGGCGCTGGCGTGCCTCGACGCCGAGCTGCGCCACCGCGAGCAGCGCCTGCGCGCCGCCGGTGCCGAGGACCTGGCCGACCTCCGCCGTCGCGAGCCCGGCGGCGAGCCCCTCCCCTGCCTCGTGGTGGTCGTCGACGAGTTCGCCACCCTCGCTGCCGAGCTGCCCGACTTCGTCGACTCGCTGGTGGGGGTGGCCCAGCGGGGCCGGAGCCTGGGGGTCCACCTGGTGCTGGCCACCCAGCGGCCCTCGGGCGCGGTGAGCGAGCGGATCCGGGCGAACACCGCGCTGCGGGTGGCGCTGCGGGTCCAGTCGCCGGCCGACAGCACCGACGTGATCGACGCGCCCGGTGCCGCCGACCTACCTCGGCGCTGCCCGGGGCGAGCCCTGGTGCGCCTCGGTCCCGGCGAGCTGGTGGCCGTGCAGGTCGCGCGGTCGTCGAGCCCGGCGCCGGGCGGTGGCGCGGACGGCGAGGACCAGGGGCTCGGGCGGTCGCCGCTCGAGGTGCGGCGCCTCGGCGTGCCCGACGCCGCCGGCGGTACCGGTCCCGAAGCCGCCAGTGCCCCAGGGCCGGGCGCGGTGACCAGGACCGACCTCGACCTGCTGGTCGACGCCGCCGCCGCGGCGTGGGCAGGGGCCGGCGAGCCGGCTCCCCGGCGGCCGTGGCCCGACCCGCTCCCCCTCCAGCTCGACTGGCCGCTCCCGCCCGGCCCGGGGCCGTCCGGGCCCGCCCTGGTGCTGGGGATGGCCGACCGGCCCGACCGCCAGCGCCACGAGCCGTGGGCCTGGCACCTCGACGACGGCCCGCTGCTCGCCGTCGGGCTCCCCGGATCCGGCACCACCACCCTGGCGGCCACCGCCGTCCTCGCCGCCGGACAGGCCTGGGGCCCCTCCCGCTGCCACGTGCACGTCATCGACCTCGGTGCCGGCGACCTCGACGTGCTGGCCGGCCTCCCGCACGTGGGCGCGGTGATCGGGGCCGACGACCTGGAGCGGCAGCGCCGCCTGCTCGCCGACCTCACCGACGACCTGGCCGGCCGCCGGGCCGGCAGGGGTCGCCACCGCGACGTGACCGGGGTGGCGCGGCGCCTGGTGGTGGTCGACGGGTTGGGGGCGTTCCGCTCCCGGTGGCCCGACCTCGACCACACCGGCACCTGGGAGCGCCTGCTCTCGCTGGCCACCGACGGGAGCGCGCTCGGCATCCACCTCCTCCTCACCGCCGAGGGCGTAGCCAGCGCACCGCACCGCCTGGTCAGCGCGTGCCGCCAGCGGCTGGTGTTCCGCCTGGGCGAGCGAGCCGACCACTCGTCGCTGGGCATCCCCGCGAGCGCGGTCCCGCCGCTGCCACCCGGCCGCGCCGTGGCGAGCGACGGACCGCACGTGGTGCAGGTGGCCCGGCCGCCCGAAGGGTTGGGGGCGGCCACCGCTCGCCTGGCCGGCCACCACGAGCCGGCGAGCGACCCGCACGGCGTCCCCGCCGTGGGCCGCCTGCCCCGGGCCCTCGGCCGCGATGGGCTCGGTCCCTCGACCGCCGACCCCGACGGGTCCCTCGCCCTCGCGCTCGGTGTCGCCGACGACGGCCTCGTGCCGATGCACCTGCGCCTGGGGCCCGGCGGCCACGCGGTGGTGGCGGGACCGCCCCGCAGCGGGCGCACCAGCGCGCTGCTCACGCTCGGCCGGGCCGCCGTGGAGGCGGGGGGCACCGTCGTGGCGGTGGCCCCCGCCGCCGAGCCGTGGCGCTCGGCGGGCATCGCCCACCGGCTCCCGGGCGCGGATCTGGCCGACCTGCTGGCCTGGCCGGGCCTCGTGGTGGTGCTGGTGGACGACGCCGACCGAACCGACGACGACCACCCGGTGCTGTCCGTGCTGGCGTCGGGGCGGCGGTCCGATCGCCACGTGGTGGCCGCGGCGCGGTCGGACCGGCTCCGGTCGCTCTACGGCCACTGGACCCGCGAGCTGCGAGCCGACCGGACGGGCGTGCTGCTGCAGCCCGATCCCGACCTCGACGGCGACCTGCTCGGCACCCGGATCCCCCGCCACCTCGCCGGTGCCGCCGAGCCCGGCCGGGGGTGGGGGTGCGGGACTGCGCCCGAGGGGCTGGTGCAGGTGGCCGACCCCGCCCGCTGAGGCCCTTCCTCGCTTGCGCATCTTCGTGTAGTCTCGATTGTTTCCAATCCCTCCAGATGGAGTTCCGAGATGCCCAGAGTCCTCTCCACCGATGCCGCCCGATCGGCGGTCACCACCATGGCGTCGATCATCAACGGCGGCCTGGCCGACCAGATCAACCAGCTGGACCAGCAGGGCCAGCAGCTCTCCCAACCCGACGTCTGGGACGGCAGCCTGGCCCAGCAGTTCCGGGGCGCCTGGCCGCAGACGTCGCGCTCGCTCCAGACCGTGAAGGCCGAGCTCGAGGAGCTCCGCCAGAAGGTCGAGCGGATCAACGCCGACATCATGGCCGCCGGCGGCAACTGAGCCACGGGACCCGGGCACTACCCTGGCGGTGGTGCCCGGGTCCGACCCTGCTCCCGCCGCCACGCCGTCTTCGTCGACCGGTTCCACCCACGTCCCGGCTCTCGACGGCCTGCGAGGGGCGGCTGTCGTGGCAGTGGTGGCCTTCCACCTCGGCCTGCTGCGCGGCGGCTACCTCGGCGTCGACCTCTTCTTCACGCTCTCCGGGTTCCTGATCACCCGGCTCCTGGTCGACGAGTGGTCCCGCCACGGGCGGATCGATCTCGGGCGGTTCTGGGTCCGGCGGTTCCGGCGGCTCCTGCCGGCCCTCCTGCTGGTGCTGGCCGCGGTGGCCGTCGCCAGCCACCGGTGGGCCTCCAACACCACGTTCGACCGCCTCCGGGTGGACTCGTACGCCGCGCTGGCCTACGTGCCGACGATCGGCCACGCACGCGCGAGGCCCCCCGCTCCCCCGCCGGGCAC
>CAZIVZ010000040.1:0-12858 GCA_964542495.1 uncultured Aquihabitans sp. | reverse complement strand
GCCCTCGCGCTGCCCGCGGGGACCGTCGACCTCGCCCAGCGCGCGCGCCGACGCCCGCCGACCGGTCACGGGCTTCTGAGGAGGGCGGCGGGGCGCCATCGCTAGGCCTTCGGGCCTCGGGCCAGGGCCCGCGCGCCGCGGAACTCGGCGGCGTGGCCCAGCTGCTCCTCGATGCGCAGGAGCTGGTTGTACTTGGCCACGCGGTCGCTGCGGGCGGGAGCCCCGGTCTTGATCTGGCCGCAGTTGGTGGCCACGGCGAGGTCGGCGATGGTGGCGTCTTCGGTCTCGCCCGAGCGATGCGACATGACCGAGGTGTACCCCGAGCGGGTGGCCAGGCCCACCGCCTCGAGGGTCTCGGTGAGCGAGCCGATCTGGTTGACCTTGACGAGGATCGAGTTGGCCACGCCCAGCTCGATGCCGCGGGCGAGGCGGGCGGAGTTGGTGACGAACAGGTCGTCGCCCACGAGCTGCACGGTGTCGCCGACGCGGGCGGTGAGGGCGGCCCAGCCGTCCCAGTCCTCCTCGGCCATGCCGTCCTCGATCGACACGATCGGGAAGCGGGCGCACAGGTCTGCCCAGTAGTCGGCGAGCTCCTCGGCGGTGAGGCTGCGACCCTCGCCCTCGAGCACGTAGAGCCCGTCGCGGTAGACCTCGCTGGTGGCGGGGTCGAGCGCGATGGCGATGTCGTCGCCGGGCGTGAACCCGGCGGCCTCGATGGCCTGGATCAGCAGCTCCACGGGCTCGGCGTTGCTGGCCAGGTTGGGGGCGAACCCGCCCTCGTCGCCCACGGAGGTGGACAGGCCCTTGTCGTGCAGCAGCGACTTGAGCTGGTGGTACACCTCGGTGCCCCAGCGCAGCGCCTCGGAGAAGCTCGCGGCGCCCACCGGCATGACCATGAACTCCTGGAAGTCGACGTTGTTGTCGGCGTGCGCGCCGCCGTTGAGGACGTTCATCATGGGCACGGGGAGCACGTGGGCGTTGACGCCGCCGACGTGGCGGTACAGCGGGATGTCGAGCTCGGCGGCGGCGGCCTTGGCCACGGCGAGCGACACCCCGAGCACGGCGTTGGCGCCGAGGCGGGCCTTGTTGTCGGTGCCGTCGAGGTCGAGCAGGGTCTGGTCGACGCTGCGCTGATCGAGCGCGTCGGCCCCGATCAGCTCCTCGCGGATCTCCCCGTTGACGTTGGCCACGGCCACCGACACGCCCTTGCCGCCGAAGCGCGGGCCGCCGTCGCGCAGCTCGACCGCCTCGAACTGGCCGGTGGACGCCCCGGAGGGCACCGCCGCCCGTCCGACGGCGCCGGAGTCCAACAGCACCTCGACCTCCACCGTGGGGTTGCCACGGGAGTCGAGGATCTCACGGCCGAGGACGTGCTCGATGGTGCTCATGGTGTGCGGTGGTGCTCCTGTGTCGGTGGGAAAAACGTACACGTCACGATGGTGGCGCTCCGGTCTCGATGGCCCGGGCGCGGTCACGCAGTCGGGCCGCGGCGCCACGCAGGGCGGTCTCGGGGTCGACGTCGGCGGCGCGGGCCAGGGCCACCGTCGCCAGCAGCAGGGCGCCCACCGACTCGTCGGCTGGATCAGCGAGCGCGGTCTGGAGGGCGACGGCGGGGTCGGGCAGCTCGGCGGTGAGGTCGGGTGCCACGGCGGCGGCCTTCTTGTGGACCTTGAGGGCGTAGAGGAGGGCGGGGAGGTGGGCCGGGATGCCGTCGAAGACCGAGGCGCGGCCCTTCTCGGCCTTCTTGATGGCCTCCCAGTTGGCCACCACCTCGTCGGCATCGTCGACCTCGACCAGTCCGAAGACGTGGGGGTGGCGGTGCACCAGCTTCTCGTGCACGCCCCGCGCCACGTCGGCGAGGTCGAAGGCGCCCGCCTCGGTGGCGAGCGTGGTGTGGAACACGACCTGGAAGAGGAGGTCACCCAGCTCCTCCTCGAGGTGCCCGTACGCCTCGGGGTCGGCGTCGGGACCGCCGTCACCCACCTCCTCGAGCGCTTCGAGTACCTCGTAGGTCTCCTCGAGCAGGTGACGGGTGAGGCTGCGGTGGGTCTGCTCGGCGTCCCACGGGCACTCGGCCCGCAAGGTGGCCACCAGCTCGACGAAGGCAGCCACCTCTCCCGCCACCGGCGCGGCCAGGGCGGGCACGTACAGCGACGTGAGGTGGTCGGGCTCGAAGCTGCGGTCCAGGTCTCCCCAGGCGACGGTGGCCACCGACTCGTCGGGCAGGCCCAGCCGCTGGAGCACCACCACGGGCTCCGCGGGCGCGTCGTCGACAGCCAGCTTGACGTCGGACAGCACCCGACGGTTGTGGCAGTGCGCCACCAGGAGCGGGCCCCGCTCGCCGGCGGCGGCCGTGGCGAAGCGGTGCGCGTCGACCAGGCGCACCCCCTGCTCGTAGGGGTCGATCCCGAGCCGGACCCAGGCGAGGTCCACGAACGAGAGACCCGGGAGGACCTCGAGCTCGACGTGACCGGCGGCGGCCTCGGCGTCGAGGAGGTCGACCGTGCGTTCGAGCACCCGGGGCGAGCCCGGCACGGCGTAGAGCACCTCGCCGTGCTCGGCGGCGGCCGCGACGAGATCGGCCACGATGCGCCGGTACACCTCGTCGAAGGTGGGGGCGTCCTCGTAGTGGTGGTCGAACGTGGCGGCCGGTTCCACGAGCGACGCCGAAGGGTGGCGCTCGGTGCGCAGGAAGCGGGTGGGCACCGACTCGATGGCGGCGAGCACGCCTGCGGTGACCAGGGAGGGGTCGCCCGGGCCGAGGCCCACCACCACGATGCGGGGTGCCATCAGACCCGGGGTGCCGGCCGTACCGGGCTCAGGACCCGGCGGGATCGGAGCTGCTGGCGGCCGGTGCGGTGGTGGACGTGCTGGCGGAGGTGGTGGAGGTGGTGGAGGTGGTGGTGCCGGACGGCTCCGCGTCCGGCGGGTCCACCACACCGGTCTCGTCGTTCCAGGTGCCGTAGCGGGGGTCCACGGTGACCGAGGCGCGCTCCAGGGCACCGGCGAGCGCCTTCTGGACCCGGGCCGTGGCCCCTTCGTCGGGCGTGCTCTGCTCGAGCTGCGACCGCAGCTGCTCGAACGTCGGCACCTGGGCGGTCGCCACGCGCACGAACACCCAGCTCCCCTGACCGTCGACGGGAGCCAGCACCGCGCCCGCCGCGAGCGGCAGCGCGGCCTCGGGGAACACGCCCGTCAGCTGGGTGCCGGTGATGCAGGTCTCGCTGCCCTCGGTGAGCGTGGTCTTGTCGAGCGAGACCTCGTTGGCCACGGCGATGAAGTCCTCGCCGCCCTGCACCCGGGCGTAGGCGGCCTGGGCCGACGCCTCGTCGGCCGTGGCGATCAGGTTGACGCAGTACTGGCTCTGCTGGGGCAGGGCCTCGGCGAAGGCGGCCTGCAACTGCTCCACACGCTCGGCGCCGGTGGTGGCGAACTTGGCGGTGAGGGCTTCCTGGTACGCCTGAAGACGACCGTACAGGTCGACCAGGGCCCCGAAGCCGGTGGTGGAGGTGACGCCGTCGGCCTTGATGCTGTCGACGATGGCAGCGCGGGCCTCACGGACGGCCGATGCCGGCACGGAGACGTCGGCCTTCCGGGCAGCGTCCTCCAGCAGCTCAGCCTGGATGGCGGTGCTGAGCACCTGGGCGGCACCCTCGGTGCCGAACGAGTCGGTGCCGGCCGCCGCGCCGGTGCCGCCGAAGGTGGCGTTGAGCTCGTCGAGAGCCGATGCCGCCTGGTCCGCCCGGGACTGGACCGTGGTGTCGTCAGGCGACTTCTTCGCCGCCTTCTTCGTGGCCGCCGCCAACCGCTCGGCGTAGCGGAGCTGCCCGGCCATGAGCTCGACCACCTGGGCCTGGGAGATCTCGGTTCCGCCCACCGTGGCAGCGGTTCGGCTCCCGGCGCGCTCCGAGGCGCTGCAGCCGGCAAGGCCGGTCACGAGCAACACGACGACGGCCACCAGAGCGCGACGGGAAGGGGCGGGGCGACGTTCCACGGGGACAGGATGCTACGTCCGGCCGCGTGCGGGGGAATCGGCACCCTGCCGTCAGACGACCGACCCCCAGGTCCCTCGTGAGCTAGAACCGACCCGGCGCCCGTGTCGGGGCCAGGGGAAGCACAGGGAGGTCGCCGATGTCCGAAGGCGCCAGCATCCGCACCGAGGACCTGGGGGGCGCCGCCTCGCTCTCGGCCGAGCGCATCACGGTCTCGACGCGCGACCAGGCCGAGCTCGGGGCCCGCATCTGCGCCTGGCTGGCCGGGAAGCTCCCCGAGGGCGCCCGCCCCGAGGTGGTCGACGTCGTCAAGCCCGAGGGCAACGGCATGTCGTCGGACACGTTGCTGTTCACGGCGCGATGGACCGATGAGGGTGAGCCCACCGAGCGGCGGTTCGTGGCCCGCATCGAGCCCGAGCTCGACAAGGTCCCGGTGTTCCCCGCCTACGACCTGGCCATGCAGTTCCGGGTGATGGCCCTGGTGGGCTCGGCCACCGACGTACCGGTGCCCGAGACCCTGTGGTTCGAAGCCGACGGCTCGGTGATCGGCGCCCCGTTCTTCGTGATGGCCCGGGTCGACGGCGAGGTGCCGCGCGACGTGCTGCCCTACACCTTCCCCGACCCCAACTGGGTGCTCGACGCCAGCCCCGAGCAGCGCGCCGACATGGAGCGCTCGGCGGTGACCGCGCTGGCCGGGATCCACGAGATCACCCCCGCCAGCCACGACCTCGCGTTCCTGGAGGTCGATGCCCCGGGTGCCACCGCGCTCGAGCGCCACCTGGCGCACTGGGAGCGCTACCTCGAGTGGGTCACCGAGGGCGAGCGCTCGCCGCTGCTCGACGAGTGCTTCGCCTGGCTGCGCGCCAACCTCCCGGCCGACGCCGGTGCGCCGAGGCTCTCGTGGGGCGACGCCCGCATCGGCAACATGCTCTTCGCGAACCACCAGGTGGCCGCGGTGCTCGACTGGGAGATGGCCGGCGTGGCGCCCCCCGAGGTGGACCTCGGCTGGATGGCCTACCTCCACCTGTTCTTCCAGGACCTCACCACCGACCTCGGCGCCCCGGGACTGCCGGACTTCATGACGCCGAGCACCCTCGCCGCCCGCTATCGCGAGGCCTCGGGCCGCCCGGTGGGCGACCTCACCTGGTCCATCGCCTATGCGGCCATGCGCCACGGGGTGATCATGCGACGGGTGACCGAGCGGGCGGTGCTGTTCGGCGAGGCGGTGCGCCCGGCCGACATCGACGAGATGATCATCCACCGGGCCACGCTGCGGCAGATGCTCGACGGCTCCTACTGGGACAGGCTCCGCCACTGAGCCTCGGCACCGGCGCGGCGGCGGGCCTGGAGGCGGCGCAGCAGGCCGGCTTCGGGCTCGTGGACGTCGTTGGGCCCGGTGAGGAAGCGGTCCATGAGGTCCTCGTCGAACGGCACCGGGTCGGCCGGGCTCGCCACTGCTGTCTCCCGATCCGAGACGGCCGGCGCAGGGGCCAGCACGGTCTGGCGGAGGTGCAGCCACGCCTTGGCCGTGGCCAGCGCGGCCACCGCGGCCAGCGCGATCAGGTCGGGTGGATCGATGTTGCGGGTCGGCGAGGCGAAGGTGGGTGAAGCCACGGGCGGGTGCTCCGGGTGGGGGTTCGAGACGACGGGGTCGGTGCCCTCTCACCGTCGGCACGAACAGGTCGGACCATGAGCGGAGGGATCGCCGGGAGTCGTCAGGCGGGACGGATGTTGGTGGGGGGCACCAGGTCGTCCTCGCCGGGCTCGTCGTCGGGGTCGGTCAGCTGGAGCAGGAGCCCGCTCGCCTCGCCCAACGAAGGGCCCGACCCCTCGCCGGCGATCTCCAGCGTGGCCGTCACCAGTTCCTGAACCCGCAACAGGCGACCGGAGACGGCCACCTCGTCGCTGCGGAGGCGCTCGAGCTGCTGGCGGGCGGCGTTCAGCTGCTCGGTGACGTGGGATCGGACCCGTTCCTCGGCCCGGCGGGTGAGCTCGTCGGCACGGGCCTTGGCCTCGCGCTCCACGCGCTCGGCCTCGACGCGAGCCGCCTCGGCCGACTCCAGCGCCTGCTCGCGCTCGGACTCCACGCTTGCCAGCCGCGCCGCGGCGAACTCCTCGGCGCCGCTGCGGACCTCGATCGCGTGCCGCTCGGCCTCGGCTCGGACGCGGCCCACCTCGGTCTTGAGCGAGGTGCGGATCTCGAGTGCCATGGCCTCGGCCCCCTGTCGCAGCCTGTCTGCCTCGACGTCGGCCGTCTCGAGGATGCGCGTCACCAGCTCGCCGGCCTCCCGCCAGCGATGGCGGTACACCTCCTCGGCCTCCTGGTGGGCCTTGGCCACGATCCCCTCGGCTTCGCGGTTGGCGTGGGCGAGTGCGTCGCTGGTGAGCACGGCCCGCTCGCGGGCGCCGTCTTGGATCTGTGCCTCGAGCGCGGCGGCCTGGACCCGGAGGTCCTCGAGGTAGCGGTTGGCCGCCTCCACCTGCCGTTCGGCCTCGGCCACCCGGTCGCTCGACTGGAGCGCCTGTGCCTGTTGGGCCAGCTCGGCGAGGAACGCGGCCACGGCGGCGGGGTCGTAGCCACGTCGCACGAGGGGGAACTGCGCGTCGGCGATGGTCTGGGCGAGATCGTTCAAGGTCGGTCTCCTACGGAGCGAGGTTCGGTTGGGGCGGTGCAGCGTCGGACCGGGACCGGAGCGCGTCGAGGAACTCGAGGTCCGGCGCGCCGAGCAGGGCATCGAGGTCGGTGTCCGACGGGTCCGCGCCCGGCTCGAGCTCGGGCACCTCGGGCTCGAGGGCCGGCTCGGGCTCAAGGGCCGGTTCTGGTTCTGGTTCCGGCTCGGGCTCAAGGGCCGGTTCTGGTTCTGGTTCCGGCTCGGGCTCAGGGGCCGGCTCCGGCTCCGGTTCCGGGGGCGAGGCCCACAGCAGGTCGGCACCCGCGAGGGGGGCTGGGACCGGCTCGGGCTCGGGCTCGGGCTCGGGCTCTGCGTCGTAGAGCCAGCTCCAACACAGCGGATCGTTCGCGTTGGCCGCTGCCGCTTCGGCCAGGAAGCCCTGGAGCAGCTCCTCGTCGAACGTGGCCGGGCCGTCCGCCGACAGGTCCGCTGCGGGCGGGGGCGGCAGCGGGGCCGGCAGCTCGACCCGGAGCGCGAGCGCCGGCTCCGCATGCGCCGGCTCCGCATGCGCACGCGTGGGAGCGGGCGCGACGGCCGGGACCGGGACCGGCGCGGTGTGGGTCGGGTGGATGGTGGAGCGCCGGTCGACCACCACCGCGGCCGCGGCGACCAGCGCCGTCCACACGACGAGCACGTCGAACACGAGCAGGTGGCGCACCAGGTGGATCTGGCCGCCCCCCAGCACCACCATCCAGAACGCGAAGACCGCCGTGAGGCCGAGACCGCCGGCCACCAGGGCGAGGGCCGTCGCCTCGGTGGAGCGCCGGCGGCGGACCACGAGGAACGAGGCGGCGAGTGCCACGGCGTGCACCGCCACCAGGAGCGCGGGCACGGCATCGGCCACTGCGAAGAAGAACGACGTGGTCAGCACCCGGTTCTCCGACCGCCGGGGGCCCACCCCGGCACCTCGGGGGAACGAGGCCAGGTCGGGGTCGCGGTAGGTGGCGGCCGACTCGATCCCCCGAGCACCCAGGTCGGCGAGGCGAAGCGGGTGCAACACGTAGAACCGCACGATGTCCGACCACCCGATCCGCTCCTCGTAGGAGCGGTACGACGCGTACCCGACGAGCTCCTCCCGGGTGGACGAAGGGCTTCCGGCCAGGTGGGCCAGCTCGGTGTCCACCGAGAGCCACGCGAGGTCGGCCGCAGGGTCGTCGCCGCGCTCGAGGATGGTGCCGAACACCTGGTCGTGGCGGTGCTCGGCCCCCACGATGGAGGGTTGGGCGCCGAGCGACCACAGGCCCAGGCCCACGACGACCACGGCCAGCGCGACCCCCAAGCGCCGGCGGCGCAGCTGGTCGCGCAGGGACGCCTGCGACGAGGTGCCGATCGTGGACGGCCGCCACAGGAGCCCGGCGGCGACCACCGGTGCCACCGCCACCATCTGGGGCATGCTCACGACGGTGAACCCACCGGCGGCCGCCAGCGCGCCGAGTGGCGCCGGTCGGGCGGTGGGCCTGCGCAGGAGCGCGAGCGCCGTGGCCACGGTGGCCAGGAGCCCGATCAGCGCCGCGGCGTCTCGGTGGGCCGACACGAACACCCCGGCCACCCCCCGGTCCACCAGGGCGGCCACCAGGCCCACCGTCACCACCAGCGCGACCCTGCGCCCGCCGGGCACCACGCGGACGAGTGCGGCGGCGAGGGCACCCACCGCGGCCGCGGCCACGATCGCCAGCGCCCGGAGGTCGACGCCGCCGCGGGTGCCGAACAAGGGTGACAGCGCCCGGGCGGCGAGCAGGACGGTCCGCTGGGTGGTGTGGATGGTGCCGCCGGCTTCGGCGGGACCGCAGGTCTCGCCGAAGAACGTGTGGTCCCGCCACCGGAGGACCACGAAGTCCTCGGGTGCCTGGGCTTGCTCGTCGTCGGCGGCCAGACCGACCTGGCAGAGGAAGCGCCGGCCGTCGCCGTGGTCGGCCTGGCCGATCGGTGAGGGCACCAGCAGTCGGATGACCATGGCCACGAACACGACGAGGCCCACGGTGACCGCGAATCGGCGAGGGCTCCAGTGCCCCACGGCGGCCCGGGCCCGCGCCAGCGCGGCAAGCGACCCGCTCCCCATGCTCACGCGGTCGTTCCGGTCGCCTGGGCGGCGAGGGTGCCGGCGCGCGGCCGTCGCCCCTGCGGTACGACCAGCGCGCACCACCGCCTCGCCGGCATGGCCTCGACCAGGACCACCTCGACCTCGGCTCGGCGCGGTTCACGACCGAGGAAGGTCTTCGCCAGCCGAGGGCAGATGACGGTCTCGTACAGGGGCCGGGAGTCGGCCGCGCCGGCGGCGTCGGGTGGGATCTCCGAACCGAACAGCTCGGTGTCGTGCTTTCGGCTGCACGGCACCAGGGAGCCCTCGAGCAGGCAGGGGCGGATGGTCGCGCTCTCGGGCCGGTGCATGAGCAGTCGCAGCGTGCCCGTTCGCACGGGCGCCAGGTGGCCCGGCGAGGCTCGGCCCTCGACGAGCACGTCGCAGCGGTACCTGCGCTCCCCGGCCCGCCACTCCGCAGCCGTGGCCACGCGCACCTCCGTGCTCAGGAACCAGTGGGGGTTGACCGGGTCGCTCCCCACGTAGGCGGCGACCTCGGCGAACCCGCACGGGAGCGTCGACACCGCTTCGCGCAGCCGGGCGATCGAGGGCCGGCGGTGCTGGACAGCGACCGCGGCGGGCAGGGGGCTGATGGCCACGGTCTCGGACTGGTGGGGGCCGCGGCAGGCGACCGTCGGCGTGGCGTCGCTCACCGCTCCCAGCTCGAGGGTGCTGCCGTAGATGTGGCACGCCCCCACCCGCTGGAGGCCCAGCGCCAACCCGGCGCGATCGGGAGCCGCGGCCAGCGCCGGCGCGATGGCCGCGAACCCCAGGAGCACCGCGACGAACGCCGGCGCGAACGAGCGGCGGGGCGGTCGGTGCTCGGTCTGGTCTTGGCCCACGGTCGGCGCTCCAGCGCGGTGGCGAGGCGGGGGCGGTCCCCCCGACAACCCCCCGAACCGGGCGAACCGCCCGCGATGACGCCGATCAGCCTCCGGTGGAAAAGGGCACGGCCTCGATGTCGGTCACGCAGTCGGGCAGATCGGCGGCCGGGTCGTCCCAGAACCCCTGGCGGGCCGACTTGGTGCAGTCGTCGAACCCGGCGACGCCGTGGCCCCCGTTGGGGACCGACACGAACCGGGCATCGGGCATGCGCTCGGCCTGCGCCTTGGACTCGGCGTAGGGGGTGATGGGGTCGAGCGTCCCCCCGAACACGAGCGTGGGCACGTCGACGGTGACCGGGTCGTTGAACGCGGCCGGCACGTGCTCCACCGGCCACTGGGGGCAGAAGGTCTCGGCCGTGCCCAGCGCCACGAGCGCCAGCTTGCCGGGATCCACCAGCGCGGCGGCACCGTCGGCCGCGTCGAACAGCCGCCCGGAGTCGGCGCACTCCACGGAGTAGAAGGCGCCCTCGGTCAGGTCGATCAGGCGAGGCACGCCGGTGGACACGAACGCCGAGACGATCGAGCGGTCACCAGCTGCCAGCGAGGCGATCACGCCGGGCAGCGACGGGATGAGGTCGCTGTCGTAGAGGGCGGCGAACATGCCGGCGAGCAGGTCGGGGCCGGTGAGGGTGAACGAGCGGCTGACGGTCTCGTCGCCGAGCACCACGTCGCCGGTGAGCGTCTCGGGCTTCTCGTCGAACGCGGCGATGGCCGCGTCGAGCTTCTCCCCCACGTCGCCGTGGGCGGCGGCGCACGACGCCTGGGCGGCGCAGGCCTCGGCCAGGCGGGCCACGGCCTCCACCGGGAGGGCCTGCGAGCGCCGCACGTTCCCCACGTTGGGCGGGTACACCGAGTCGATCACGAGTGACCGCACCTGCTCGGGGTGCTCCCGGGCGTAGGCCAGGCCCAACCGTGTGCCGTAGGAACCGCCCCACAGGTTCCAGGTGTCCACGTCGAACGCGGCCCGGATGCTCTCCATGTCGGCCACCGAGGCGGGGGTGTCGTAGTCGTCGAGGTCGATGCCGTCGCCGGTGAGGCGCTCGTAGCAGGCGGTCACCGCGGCCTGGTTGGCGGTGAGCTCCTCGGCCCACGGCTCGGGTGCGCCCAGGGCGTCGAGCACCGCCTCCTCCTTCTCGGGGCAGTTGAGGCTCGGGGTGGACCGGCCGGACCCGCGCTGGTCGAAGGCGATGAGGTCGCGGTCGTCGAGGGCGTCGAGGTTCATCAGGCCCACGGGTGCCGTGCCGAGCACGTCGCCGCCGGGTCCACCGTGCAGGTAGAGGAGCGGCGGGGCGTCCTTCTTGCCGTCGGGGTACGGCTTGGGCTTGCCGGATGCCTCCCGGTGGATCACCGCCACCGCCAGGTCGATCATCTCGGAGTCGGGGTCGGACCGGTCTGCGGGTACCGAGATGGTCGCGCACGTGATGGTGGTCCCGGCCGGAACATCGTCGGGGACCTCCCAACCGCACCCATCGCCGAGGATGGCGATGGGTGGCACCGGCACCGAGGTCGAGGTGGTGGACGAGCTCGCCGCCGAGGTGGTCGGCCCGGGGTCGCCGGCCTCGTCGCCGTCCGACGAGCAGCCGGCGGCCAGCAGGGCGAGGGCCAGCCCGGCCGCCGCGATCGTGTGCCGAGCTGAGGTCCGTGTCGCATCCCGCATGGCCGGCAGTGTCGCGCGCGACGTGTGCGCCTGCTCAGCCCTCAGGTGGGATGAGCGTGCGCAGGAGGTCGACGATGGTGCCGGCCAGATCCGGCGTCTTCGGGATCGGGAAGATCACCTGGGCCTGGTCCTCCTTGTACACGGCGCCCTTGAAGAGCCGGCCGAGGCGGATGGCCTGGCTGGCCTTGAGGGTGAGCGGCGACACCCGCGCGGTCCACGCCGGGCCACCGAACGCCGGGCCCTTGGTGACGTTGACCTCCCGGGCGCCCAGGCGATGGGCCTCGGCGCGCAGGCGGGCCACGTCGAGCAGGCGGGCAGCGGCGTCGGGCACCGGGCCGAAGCGGTCCTCCCACTCGGCGCGGATGTCGTCGACCTCGGCGTCGGTGGTGACCTCGGCCAGGCGGCGGTAGGCCTCCAGGCGCAGCTCCTCCTTGGGGACGTAGTCGGCGGACAGGTTGGCGTCGAGCGGCAGGTCGAGCTTCACCTCGGCCGGTTCCCGCAGCGGCTCGCCCTTCAGCTGCTGCACCGCCTCGTGGACCATCGAGACGTAGAGGTCGTAGCCCACCGCGGCGATGTGGCCGCTCTGGCCCGTGCCGAGCAGCGAGCCGGCGCCACGGATCTCCAGGTCTCGCATGGCGATGCGGAAGCCCGAGCCCAGCTCGGTGGCCTCGCCGATGGTCTTCAGCCGCTCGTAGGCGTCCTCGGAGAGGACCACGTCGTGGGGGTGGAACAGGTAGGCGTAGGCCCGCTGGCCCGAGCGGCCCACCCGGCCCCGGAGCTGGTGGAGCTGGCCCAGGCCGAGGCGATCGGCCCGGTCCACGACGAGGGTGTTCACCGTGGGCATGTCGATGCCGGACTCGATGATCGTGGTGCACACCAGCACGTCGAACTGACCCTCCCAGAAGTCGAGCACCACCCGCTCGAGGGTGCCCTCGTCCATCTGGCCGTGGGCCACCGCCACCCGGGCCTCGGGCACGAGGTCACGGAGCGACGCCGCCACCGCCTCGATGTCCTTGACCCGGTTGTGCACGAAGAACACCTGGCCGTCGCGCAGCAGCTCCCGGCGGATGGCCTCGGAGACGGCCCGCTCGTCGTACTCGCCGACGTAGGTGAGGATGGGCTGGCGCTCGGCCGGCGCGGTGTTGAGGAGGGTGAGGTCGCGGATGCCGGTGAGGCTCATCTCCAGCGTGCGCGGGATGGGCGTGGCCGACAGGGTGAGCACGTCGACGTCGGTGGCGAACTGCTTGATCTGCTCCTTGTGGCTCACCCCGAAGCGCTGCTCCTCGTCGACCACCAGCAAGCCGAGGTCCTTGAAGGCGATGTCCTGGGAGAGCAGGCGGTGCGTGCCCACCACCACGTCGACCTCGCCGCTACGCACGCCCTCGGCCACCTGCCGGCTCTGGCTGGGCGTGAGGAAGCGGCTCATGGCCTCCACCCGCACGGGGAAGGGGGCGAAGCGCTCGCTGAAGGTCTGGAAGTGCTGGGTGGCGAGGAGCGTGGTGGGCACCAGCACCGCCACCTGCTTGCCGTCCTGCACCGCCTTGAAGGCCGCGCGGAGGGCCACCTCGGTCTTGCC
>CAZIVZ010000039.1:0-12898 GCA_964542495.1 uncultured Aquihabitans sp. | reverse complement strand
CGGGCGTCGAGCAGGTCGGGGTCGGCCGGGGGAGCGGTGGGGTGGGGCGTGTCGGCCCAGCCCTCGCGCCACTCGGCGGAGAGGAAGGCCTCCACCTCGGCGATGTCGGCCACCACGGCGGCGCGGGGCCGGTCGCCCTGGCCGGTGCGGTTGCGGGCATCGGAGATGGCGTCGATCACGCGACCGAGACGTGCCTCGAGCGCACCGTGGGTGTGGCCCAGGTGCTCGAGCAGCTCGGCGAGGCGAGCCGCGGCCTTGGTCTCCTTCTGTGCCAGCTCACCCAGCTCGACCAGCTGTCGCGCCACCCGGCCGGCGGCCACGCGCTGCTCCACCAGTGCCGGCAACGTGCGCAGGTCCTGTCCGGCCAGGTGGCCGGGGACGATGCCGTAGGGATCGAGGTCCCCGAGCAGGGTGGAGCGAGCGTCGGCCTCGGCCCGGGTGGCGTTGTCGAGGGCTGCGGTGAGGTCGGCCCGGCGGCGGGCGATGCTCGCCGGGTCCGTGGCCTCCACGTAGGCCCGCACGGCCTCGGCGCGGGAGGTGAGGTCCTCGGGTGACAGGGTCCCGGCGGCTTCGCCCCAGTCGACCTCGGCGGCCGTGCGGGCGTTGGCCGCCAGCTCGAAGCGGCGCCGCTCCCCGGCATCGGTGAAGGCATCCACGCGGCGCAGGTGCAGCCCGAGCCAGGACCCGGCGTCGGACCGGGTGAGGGCCAGCTCCTCGAGCAGCACGGCTTGGGCGAGGTGCCGGCGGGGGACGGCCAGCAGCCAGACGCCCATGCCCACGGCGGCCAGCAGGAGGACCACGCCGAGCAGCAGCGAGATCGCCTGGCCGGCGAGGAGGGCGGTGACGGCCAAGGAGCCGCTCGCCAGCGCTCCGGGCCGGAAGCGCCGTGCGACGTCGCGCTCGCGGCGCACCACCTCGCGGTGGGCTTCCTCGATCGCCTCCTCGGTCTCGGGGTCCGCGCTGGCGCTGGTGGAGCCGTCGGTCGTCTGGGCGTAGGCGGCGTTGGCCGCCTCGAGCTGGGCGTGGGCCAGCCACAGGCGCTGCTGGTCGCATTCGGCGAAGGCCACCACCAGCGGGTCGTCGGCCTCCGGCGGCGGCCCGTCCACGCGGCCGAGGGCGTCGGCGGTCTCTTCGCGGAGGTCGGCGGCGGCCTTCCACAGGCCCAGGGCCTCGGCCAGCTCACGGGGGGCGCACTCGGGCGTGGCCGCGACGCGCTCCAGGTGGCCTTGCTCGACCTCCGGGATGGTCCCGAGCTCGACCTCGATGGCCTCGCGCAGCTCCGACGCGGCCGCGGCGGCGTCGGTCCACGCCTCGCCGAGGGTGCGCAGGGCGTCGACCGCGGCCAGCACCAGCCGGTCCTGGTCCTCGGCACCATCCTCCCCCAGCACCCCCAGCTCGGCCGTCAGCTGCTTGAGCCGCTGCTGGGCCTGCACCCACGCCCAGCGGGCGGCGTGGTCCTGGGCCTGGAGGATCCGCCGGTTGAGGACCTCGAGCTCGTCCCGCCACTCGCCGGCCAGGTCGGTCTGCTCGCGCAGGTCGTAGTACTCGGCCCGGGCCCGGTCGAGCACGCTGCGGGCCGATTCGAGAGCCTGCTCGATCTCCTCGGCGGTCGTCTCGGTGCCGAGACCGAGCTCCTCGTCGGTCACGGTGAACAGCCCGACGATCGCCTCGGGGTCTTGGCCGAGGAGCCGGCCGGGTCCGGGCGCCTCGGCTCCGGAGACGGCGTAGGTGGCCCCGGTGCGATCGGCGAACACCCGACGCCCGGCGTGGTCGTGGTACACCACCGACGCGTTGGGCAGGCCGCCGGTGAGGGCGAGGGCCACGGTCTCGATCAGGTCGCGCCGTTCCTGCTCGCCGAGCCCGGCGAACACGGTGACGCCCTCGCCGAAGCGGACGCGGTCGTCCTCGCCGGGGCCGTGCAACACCACTTGTTCGAGTCGCACCGGACCACCTCTCGAGCCTGTGGGATCGGCCCCCTACCCGCCGTACCATCGGCAGGTCGGCCCTCCGGGTTGAGGACGAAGTGAGGCGCGGGCGCGGCGAGGCGCCAGGCGGGATGCCGTCAGGCGGAGACCGACGTGGGCGACGCCACCGCGGCGGGCTGGTAGGAGCACCCCGGGTCCTCGGCCAGCGGATCGCCCGAGACGGCGAAGGCGTGTGAGCGCGAGCCACCGCAGACCGCTCGGAAGTCGCACCGACCACACCGGCCGCCCAGCGCGTCGGGGTCGCGGAGCACGCGCAGGAGCGGCGCCTCGCGGTAGATCGTGGAGAACGGCCGCTCGCGCACCGAACCGGCCGTGAGGGGGAGGAACCCGCTCGGCTGGACCGATCCGGTGTGGTCGATGAACGCGAAGCCCCGGCCGGCGTTGACGTCGAGCGGGGGCCGCACCCGCCCTCCCCCCGCCGTCGCCCGAGGCGGGTGCGGTCGCGTGCGCGTCCGCAGGTCGTCGAGCAGCGCGCCCCGGGGCTCGGCACCGGTCGGGTCGGTGACGCGTTGGATGGCCACCCGGCGGAAGTGCGGCGCCTCGGTGGTCTTGACGGGGACCACAGACGCGATGTCCTGCAGCCACCACAGGACCTGCTCGACGTCGTCGGCGCACAGCGCCCGCAGGGCCTCCCCGCGGCCGGTCGGGACCAGGAAGAACACGCTCCACAGCGTGGGGTCGAGCCCGACGACCAGGTCGAGCAGCTGGGGGAGCTCGGCGACGTTGCCGGCGGTCACCGTGGTGTTGATCTGCAGTCGGAGCCCGGCCTCGCGCACCGCGTTCGCGGCGGCGAGCGTCGCCGCGAACGTGCCCTCGATCCCGCGGAACCCGTCGTGGGTGGCCGGGGAGGCGCCGTCGAGCGACAGCGAGACGACGTGGGCGCCGGCCCCGCGCACGTCGGCCAGGGCGTCGGGGGTGAGCCGTGGCGTCACCGACGGCGACAGGGAGACGTGGAGCCCCGACGCGGTGCCGTGGGCGATCAGCTCGGTGAGGTCGTCTCGCTCGAACGGGTCGCCACCGGTGAGCACGACCATGGGGCGAGGCGGCCCGTAGGCGGCGAGGTCGTCGAGCAGCGCGAAGCCCTCCGCCGTGGTCAGCTCACGGGGATCGCGACACGGCACGGCGTCGGCCCGGCAGTGGACGCAGGCGAGCGCGCAGGCACGCGTCACCTCCCAGATGACGATGAAGGGACGCTCGTCGACGTCGGTGTGGAGGGTTCGGATGGGGTTCGTCATCGTGGGACGGCCTCGCAGGGGTCCAAGTGGGAGAAGAGCTCGGTGGCCGCTCGCTGGCCGGAGGTGATGCACGCTGCCAGCCCGATGCCGTCGTAGGGGCCGCCCGCCACGGCCACGCCCGGGTGGGCGGCGATCGCGTCGCGGATCGCTCCGAGCCGGGTCGGGTGCCCGACCGTGAGCTGGGCCATGGCGCCGGGCCAGCGCTCGACGCGGGTGAGCGCGGGTGCGGAGCGGACGCCGGTCGCGGCCGCGAGGTCATCGTGCAGGCGCTCCACGAGCTGGTCGTCACCGACCTCGTCGAGCGGGGGTCCGCCCGCCCGTCCGGCGGAGAGGCGGACCAGGAACCGATCCGGGGTGGCGAGGTGGTCCCACTTCCGGCTCAGGAACGTGGCGGCCTTGAGCGACCTCCCCTCGGAGGAGGGCACGAGCAGCCCGGTCCCGGCGAACGCCGGGAGCCCCTCCACCGCAGCGCGCGGGTAGGCGGCGAGCACCGTGGCCACCGACGTAGCGCGCAGCGCGGCGAGCTCGGTCGCGGCCCGCGGGGCCAGGCCCTCGAGCAGGGGGATCGCCGCCTGAGCCGGGACGGCGATGATCACCGCGTCCACCTCGAGCGCCGTCCTCCCGGCGACCTCCACCCGGTAGCACCCGTGCTCGGCGGCGATGGCCGTGACGGGAGCGGAGCGGTGGATCGTCATCGTCGGAGCCTCCACCAGCGCGTCCACCAGGGTCACCAGCCCGTTGCGGAAGGTGGCGAACGTGGGTGCCTGCCCGTTGCGGCGAGCCCGGTGCGCGAGCAGGAGCGAGCGATGGGTGCGGGCCACGGCGGCCAGGTGGGGAGCGGCGGCATGCAGGCTGAGCCGGTCGACGTCGCCCGCGTGCAGCGAACCCAGCACCGGGTCCACCAGCCGATCCCGCACCTCGGGACCGAACCGCCGGGCCAGGTACGGGCCGACCCCCAGGTCGGGGTCCACCGAGGTGCGCGGGACCAGCGGTTCCAGGGCGGCGCGCGCGAGCCCGGCCGGGGACAGCACGTTGGCCCGCAGCACCGGACCGAGCCGGGTGGGACCGCCCGGACCGACGCCGGCCGGGAGGCGCCGCAGGCCACGCGAGGTCCATATCCAGGCGGTGCCCGGTCGAGCGTCGACCACCTCGTGCTCCAACCCGAGCTCGGCGATGAGGCGACCCACCTGGGGGGCGGCGCGGTGGAGCGCCTCGGCGCCCACGTCGACCTGCCGGCCGGCGAAGGGCACGGTTCGGATCTGGCCGCCGAGCGATGGTCCGGCCTCGAGCACCGTCACCTGGGCACCGGCCGAGGTGAGCGTCCGCGCCGCGACGAGCCCGGCGATCCCGCCGCCGATCACCGCCACCCGGCGCCCGCGCTCGGGCGTCGCCCACGAGTCAGCCATCGGACGCCCCCACCAGGTGGTCGGTGGCCGGCGCGGGGCGATCGGCTTCGTGCGCCGCCGCCGCCAGCTCTGCGAGCGCCGCCTCGACCTCGGACACCAGCGCCCACGGGTCGGGGAGGCTCTCCGGGCACCCGAGGGCGCACACCCGCAGCACGCCGTCGTAGCTCCACGCGGTCAGGTTCAGCCCGATGCCCTCGAGGATCGGCCCCACCGACCACAGCTCGGCCACCGACCCGCCGTCGAGCATCAGGCGCTCTCGTGGGCCGGCGACGTTGGACGCGATGAGGTTGATCGGGGGCCGGACGCGGTTGGCCAACCGGGTCCGGGCCCAGAGCCGGATCGCCATCGGGTACAGCGCCGGTGGCGTGTGCTCGGCCCGGTCCTCGAAGAGGTGCGGGCCGAGCGCGGCGCGTTCGGCCCGGCCGGCGGCCGAGCCCACGGCGATGGCCCGCAGGCGAGCCAGCGGATCGTCCAGGTCCGTGCGGAGGGCCACGACCATGTGGTCGAGGTGGTTCCCGGTCAGGCGAGCCTGTTGGTGCGAGGCCCCGATGGGCACCCCGGCGACGAGCCCACCTCCCCGGCCGACCCGCGGGCCGAGGTGCCGCCGGAGCGCGCCGGCGCAGACCGCGAGGAACACGTCGTTGACCGTGACGCCGTGCGCGGCGCGGATGTCGAGCACCGTCTGCATCGAGAGGTCGGTCACGGCGAAGGTCCGCCGCTCCGACAGGCTCACGTTGATCGGCGCCCGGCGGCCGGAGAACATCGCAGCCGGTCGTCCCAGGTCGCGGCGCCGGGCCCGCACCGCCGAGACCAGCCCGGCGGTGTTGCGCACGGCCAGCCCGGGAAGCTGGGTC
The DNA here is from genome assembly GCA_964542495.1 of uncultured Aquihabitans sp. Classification (GTDB taxonomy): domain Bacteria; phylum Actinomycetota; class Acidimicrobiia; order Acidimicrobiales; family Iamiaceae; genus Aquihabitans. Next base: position 7,418 of record CAZIVZ010000039.1, on the reverse strand, counting down.
ACCCGCCGGAGCCGGCTGCGCCAGGCGAGCCGGCTCAGGTGCTCGGGAGCTGGCACCGCCTCGGGGTGGGCCGGCTCCACCACGGCTTGGTCCGCGTCGGCCAGGAAGACGTTCTCGAGCATGGCCGCGGCCGCCACCCCGTCGGCGAGGGCGTGGTGGAGCTTCACCACGAAGGCGATCTGCAGGTCGGCGAGGCCTTCTACCACGACGACCTCCCAGAGGGGCCGGTCCCGGTCCAGCGGCGTCGCCGCGACCTCGGCCACCACCTGGGCGAGGGCGGCTCGGTCCCCGGGCGCGTCCACCCGGCACCAGCGGATGTGGTCGGCCGGGTCGAAGGGGGTCTCGATCCACACCGGGTGGCTGATCCGACGGCGGGCGGTGACCACCCGGCGACGGAGCCCGGGCATCCGGTCGAGGCGCTCGGCGAGCAGGTTGGCGAGGAGGCCCGGGGTGAGCGCCTCGGACCGACCGGTGACGTCGACCACCAGCACCTTCAGCGTGTGCATGTGTGCCGTGGCGGTCTCCGAGTACAGAAACCTGGCATCGAGTCCGGTGAGCTCTTCCATGTGGGCCTCGCTAGCGATACCTTAGCACCATGTGCGAACAATGCGAGGGCTCGCACGTGGACAGGAGCTGACATGCGACACCTGGGTGGCATCGACACGGTGTTCGTGCGGGCCGAGACCCCCACCATGCACCTGCACGTCTGCGGCGTCCTCCTGCTCGACACGTCCACGATGCGAGGGGGCGACGGCCGGGCGCGGATCGGTGACCTCGTCGCGGAACGGCTGCCGCTGCTCGCTCCGTTCCGGTGGCGCCTGGTCGAGACGCCGGGCGGGGTCGGTGGGCCCCGGTGGATCGAGGACCCGGAGTTCGACCTCGACCGCCACATCCACCTGGCCACCCTCCCCCCACCGGGCTCGCAGGCTGACCTCGAGCGGTACGTGGCCGTCGTCGCCGGCACTCCGCTGGAACGGGATCGACCGCTGTGGGAGATGCACCTGGTCGACGGCCTCGACGACGGGCGCACCGCCCTCGTGACGAAGCTCCACCACGCGTTCATGGATGGGGGCGCCGGAGCAGAGATCATGGCGTCGCTGTTCGATCTGGCACCGGAGGTCGACACGCCGGCGCCCGCGGACGACTGGACCCCCGACCCGGTGCCGTCGACGGCCGGCCTGCTCGTCGACGCCGGGTTCGCGGCGCTGGGTCGGACGCGACAGATCCCGCGGGCCGTCGTCGAGACGGCCACCGGGCTCGTCGGGCTGGTGGGCACGATGTTCCCGAGCGCCGACGGCAACCCGCTCGGATCCGTCGCCCCGCGGTCGCCGTTCAACGGCCCGCTCACCCCGGACCGGACCGTCGCGCTCGGCACCTGTTCGCTGGTCGACGTGAAGCGCGTGAAGTCCGGCTTCGGCGTGACCGTGAACGACGTCGTGCTGGCGGCGGTGACCACCTCCCTGCGGCGCGCGTTGCTCGCCGTGGGGGAGCCACCGGATCGACCGCTGGTGGCTGCAGTCCCCATCTCGGTGCGCACCGCCGATGCTGCCGGCGGCTTCGGCAACCACACCTCGGCGATGATGGTCCCGCTGCCCACCCACCTCGAAGACCCGATCGAACGTCTCGGCGCGATCCACGAGCTCGCCGTGCAGACCAAGGAGCAGCACCAGGCGATGGGCACCGGTCTCCTGGAGACCTGGGCGGCGCTGTGGCCCCCGTGGGCCATCTCCGCCGGCTCCCGGTTGATGAGCCGCCTCGGCCGGGCGGGTCTGGTGCCACCGGTCTTCAACCTGATCGTGTCCAACGTCCAGGGTCCACCGATCTCGCTCTACATCGCCGGGGCCGAGGTGATCGCCGTGCACCCGCTCGGACCGCTCATGGAGGGATGCGGCCTCAACATCACCGTGATGAGCCAGGGCGACACGCTCAACATCGGCCTCATCGCCGATCCGACGCTGGTGGAGCACCCCCACGAGCTGTCCGACGGCATGGCGATGGGCATCGACGAGCTGCTGGCGCTGCTCCCGAAGCCCAGGCGCCGCTCGAAGGCATCGGCGACGGCGCGGCCACCGACGTGATCGACGTGGTGGACGGCCTGCGGCGCTCGGCCCACGAGGCCGAGAAGCTCCTGGCCCGCCAAGCGCCCACCCGGGTGCTGGGCGCGGTGCCCAAGACGCTGGGCTTCCTCGGCGAGACCCTGGTCCACCGGTTCACCGACGTCCCGCCGGGCGGCGTGCCCCTGCCCGCGCTGTCGGCGGGGTTGATCGCCCAGGTGGCGATGGACGAAGCCATCCTCGCCCTGGCCATGGGCCCCAACCGCTTCCCGCGTCGAACGGACTACGAACGGGTGGGCGCGGAGCTCTCCTACGCCCACCTGCTCTTCACGTCGCGCGGCTGGATCCCCGACCCCGCCACCTACCACCGTGACCCGCCGCCGCTGGTCGACCCGGCCATCACCCGTGGGTGGGCCATGGGCACCTCCTACGAGCGGCTGCTGTTCCCGAGCGGTTGGCTCCCCCGCCCCGAGGAGCCCGGCCACCACCGCTGGGTCCGCTACGAGGCGAACGCCACCGCCTCGGCCACGGTCCTGCGCCACCGCGACCGACCTCGTCCCTGGGTGGTCGCGCTCCACGGGCTCGCCATGGGGTACCCGATGGCGGACTTCAGCGGGCTCAGCGCGCTGCGCCTGCACCGCGAGCTCGGCCTGAACGTGATCATGCCGGTCCTGCCGCTGCACGGCCCCCGGCGCGTCACCCGCATGTCCGGCGAGGCCATGCTCTCGTTCGACCTGATCGACGCGCTCCACGCCCTCACCCAGTCCGTCTGGGACGTGCGGCGGGTCCTGAGCTGGGTGCACGCGCAAGATCCCGACGGCGTGGCGCTCTACGGCGTTTCCCTCGGCGCGTACGTCGCGTCGCTCGTGGTGGGCATCGCCGACGGGATCGACGCCGTGATCGCGGGTGTTCCGGTGATCGACTTCCCGACGCTGTTCGAGTCGCACGCCCCGCACACGATCCGCCTGCGAGGGTTCGAGCACGAGATCCTGGGCGGCACCGCCTCGGCCGTGCACTCGGTCGTGTCGCCGTTGGCGTTCGCGCCCCGAGCCCCCAGGGATCGTCGGTACGTCTTCGCCGGCATGGGTGACCGGATGGCCACCCCCGTCCAGGCCCAGCGTCTGTGGGAGCACTGGGAGCGGCCCTCGATCTGCTGGTACGCCGGGAACCACGTGGGATACCTGTGGTCCGGCGCGGTGCGGAGGTTCCTGACCGAGAGCCTCCGGTCCGCTGGTCTCGCCGAGCGGCGCGCCACGGTCGCCTGATCGGCGGCGTACGGGCCCGGAGTGGGCCCGTACCGGATCAGCGCGAGGGCCGCCCCTCGGTGCCGCTCGCGTTGGCCTGCTCGCGCCGGGCCGCTTCGGCGAGGGTCAGGCTCGACAGGCTGGCGATCAGCGCCGCGTGGGCTTCTCGCCAGGTCCGGTGCATGCCGCAGTGGAACTCCCGATCGGCGCACCGGCGCTCGTCGATGGAGCACCGGTCGAGCTCGAGCGACCCCTCCAGGGCGGCCACCACCTCCGCCACCGTGATCTGATCGGCCGGGCGAGCGAGGCGGCAGCCGCCCCCGCGGCCGGGCGTGCACTCGAGCAGGTCGGCACGAGCCATGTTGGCGACCAGCGTCGGCACGTTGCCCGCGGTGACGCCACACGCCTGGGCGAGCTGGGCGGAGGTGCGCTTGGTGCCCTCGGGCAGCCCGGCCAGGTGCACGAGCATCCGGATCGCCTCACCGCTGCGCTTGGTCAGGGTGAGCCGCACGGAACCCTCCGGGTTCGGGTCGACCGGTGGCCCCGATGCCGAGTGGACGGGCTCATGGGGTCGACCGATCGGCAACGGCCGCCGTGGCGCCCTGGCGCACCAGCCCCGCGAACGCCGCCGCCCAGGCGGTCAGCGCCACCGCCAGTGCGAGCTGGGGAACCCAGGCGAGCGGCTCGAGCGCCACGGCGCCGCGCAGGCGGAAGGTCGCCGCCCCGTACATGCCGAGGGGGAAGACCATCGCCCAGTACGACGGGTGGTAGCGCAGGGGGATCCGGTTGAGGAGGTGACGCCAGACGCCGATGGCGACCATCAGGGGGAACCAGAACGTGGCGGTGGCCCATGCCAGCACCACGGCGCCCTCGATGACCGGCGCCAGGCGGTCGACGCGCACCGAGAGGTCCCGCGCTCCGAGCAGGTTCGAGCCGGCGAGGACGGTGATGGCCACCGCCCCGGCGGCGATCCACGCCGGTGGGTCGGCTTCGGTGGGCTCGAGGTCGGTGAAGGTCCAGCGGAGGAAGACCATGGTCATGACGATCAGGTAGAGGACGAGGCCGAGCGCGAACGCGGCCACGAGGGCGAAGGCGAGCAGGTCGCTGGGGTGACGGGCGAACAGGAGCGCCCCGAGCACCACCACGGACTCCGTGGCCACGGTGAGCAGGAACCAGGTGCCGTTGATCCCCTTGCCGAGGCCGGGCTTCGGTCCCTTGAGCACGACGGCGATGAGGGTGGTGTAGGTGAGGACCGCCCAGAGGGCGATGCTCACCCACCACAGCGCCCAGGACAGCGACCACCATCCGTGGATGACCCCTGACGCGCTCCCCAGCACGTTGGTGGCGGCCACCGTGGTGAGGAAGGCGAACCCCTTGGCGTGGCTGGTGAGGTCCGACAGCACCAGCCGCGAGAAGCGCGCGACCCGCCACAGCAGGAGGACGGCGAGGACCACGTAGGTGGCGGCGGCCACCGCGTAGAGGGATCGGGCCAGCCAGTCGATGTCTTGTTGGGACGCGCCGATGGCGATGATGCCCGTGGCCATGACCATGGCGAAGTAGCCGGGGAACAGCGTCTGCACGTTCGAGGTGATCGTGCGCCGGTCTGGCTCGTTCATGGCCGGAGGTACCGGAAGAGGACCGCGGAGCCACCGGCGAGCGCGACCGAGACGGCCGCGGTGGACCAGGCGAGCGCCTCCTCGTCGGTGAGGAACGCCTCGATGGCCACGGTGAGCAGGAAGACCTGGAAGGCGACCAGGACGATCACGTAGACGACGACGGCCGACGACGCCTGCCGGGCCTGGTGCGAGCTCCTCACGGCTGGTACCCGAGCGCCCAGACGGTGTCGTCGCGGATCTCCAGCTCGATGCGCCCGAGCGGCCGGGGCGGTGGCCCGGAGATCACCGCACCGGTGCGCGCCTCGAAGTTGCCCTCGTGGCACGGGCAGTGCCACCGGTCCTCCTCGGGCTCGAAGTAGACGACGCAGCCGAGGTGGGTGCACTTCTGGCTGAACGCCACCACCTCTCGCTCGGCGATGCGCAACAAGATGGCCGGATCGTCCTCGGTGGGGTAGCGGAAGAGGTGGGTGCCGCCGAGCTCGACGTCGTCGAGCGCGACCAGGGCCCGGGGCTCGCCGGTGTTGATGCTGCGCAGCTGGGTCCAGGCCGCGAGGCCGAGGTTGCCGGCGGCCATCACGCCGGCCCCCGCCACGAGGTAGCGGGCGAACTCGCGCCGGGTCACCTCCTCCTCGGCGGCGGCCTCGTAGGGGAAGTCCCGCTTCCAGGTGGGATCGGTCGCCTGCTCGTCCTCGGTCATCGTGTCGTGTCCTCCAGGCCGAAGGGGTCGTCGAGCCAGCTGCCCGAGGAGCCGGCGAGCACATCGATCGGGCCGCCGCCGACGTCGTCCACCACCGCGAAGACCTTGGTGCGGACGCGCTGGCGTCCGAAGAGCCAGTTGTCGAGGAGGGCCCCCCGCCGGGTGGCGTGGAACTCCTCGGGCGTGCCGTACCAGAGCGCTTCGCTCGGGCAGACCGAGGCGCACATGGGGGCGTAGCCCTCCGAGGTCCGGTCGGTGCACATGTCGCACTTCATCATCTGGTCGAGCTCGGCCACGTACTTGGGCACGCCGAACGGGCAGGCGATCACGCAGTTCGAGCAGCCGATGCAGCGCGGCTTGAGGGCGGACTGGACGATGCCCGCTTCGGTCTGCTTGATGGCATCGGCGGGGCAGACCTGCGCGCAGGTGGGGTCCTCGCAGTGCATGCAGACCATGGGTGCGGTCTGGGTGCTGGCGGCTCGGTCGATCCGCTCGAGGTGGATGAGCGACTGACCGCGATGCGTGCCGCACTCCTGGCAGGCCTGGACGCAGGCCTCGCAGCCGATGCAGCGGCTCTGGTCGATGACGAAGATCGGCCGGTCGTCGACGCCGTAGCGGGTGGCCTTCACCCCGGCCGTCCCGTGGCCGGCGTGACCCGCACGGCCGCGACCTTGAACTCGGGCATCTTCGAGAGGGGGTCGACGGCCCGGATGGTCAGCTGGTTGGCGGCCTTGGTCCCGGGCCAGTGGTACGGGATGAACACCGTGTCGGGTCGGATCGTGGTGACCACCGCAGCCGGCAGGGTGATCTCGCCCCGTCGGGAGCTGACCGTGACCTGGTCGCCGTCTCGGATCCCCAGCGAGCCGGCGAGCTTCGGGTGGATCTCGCAGAGCGGCTCGGGGTACTGCGCCACCAGCCCCGCGATGCGACGGGTCTGGGTGCCCGACAGGTACTGGCTGACCACGCGGCCCGTGGTGAGCCACACGGGGTACTCGTCGTCGACCACCTCGGCCGGCGGCCGGTACGGCACCCCGTGGAAGCGGGCCTTGCCGTCGGGGTGGGCGAACCTCCCCCCTTCGTGCAGCCGGGGCGTTCCCGGATGGCCGACCTCGGGGATCGGCCAGAACAGCCCGTGCTCGGCTTCGATCCGCTCCCAGGTGGCGCCCTTGTAGTCGGCGGTCCCGCCGGCCGACGCGCGGCAGAGCTCCTCGAAGATCTCCCGCGTGCTCTCGTAGCGGAAGTGCTCCCCTCGGCCGAGCCGATCGGCGATCTCGAGCAGGATCTTCCAGTCCAGCCGAGCTTCGCCGGGAGGTGTCACCGCGGCGTTGATCTTGATGATGCGCCCCTCACCGCTGGTGGAGGTGCCCTCGTCCTCCTCGTGCAGCGACCCCGCCAGCACCACGTCGGCGTGCTGGGCGGACTCCGAGAGGAAGAAGTCGATCACCGAGTAGAACTCGAGCTTGTCGAGGGCCTCGGCGGTGTAGTTGGAGTCCGGCGCGGACACCAGCGGGTTGAAGCAGATCGACAGCAGGCCCTTGATGGTGCCGTCGTGGATCGCTTCGATGATCGCCTGGGCGGGGATGCCCGCCCCGGGGATCTCGCTCTCGTCGACCTCCCACACCTCGGCCACCGCGGCGCGGTGCTCGGGGTTGGAGATGTCGCGGTTGCCGGGGAGTTGATCGCACTTGTGGCCGTGCTCGCGCCCGCCCTGCCCGTTGCCCTGGCCGGTGATGGTGGAGACGCCGCAGCCGGGCTTGCCGAACTTGCCGGTGGCCAAGCCGAGGTTGATGGCGGCGAGCACGTTGTC
>CAZIVZ010000038.1:0-13013 GCA_964542495.1 uncultured Aquihabitans sp. | reverse complement strand
TCGACGACGAGGAGCACATCACCGAGCTGGTGGCCATGGGCCTCGGCTACCAGGGGTTCGAGGTGGAGCGGGCGGCGACCGGCCGCCAGGCGCTCGACGCGGTGGCCGCCAGGTCACCGGACCTGATCGTGCTCGACGTGATGCTCCCCGACCTCGACGGGTTCGAGGTGGCTCGGCGGCTGCGGCGCGACGAGGGCGCCGGGACCCGGATCCCGGTCATCTTCCTCACCGCTCGCGACACCACGCAGGACAAGGTGGAGGGGCTCCGCCTCGGCAGCGACGACTACGTGACCAAGCCGTTCTCCATCGAGGAGCTCATCGAGCGGGTGAAGGCCGTGCTGCGCCGCTCGGCGGGGATCGGCCCGGGCGACAAGAAGCTGGCGTTCGCCGACCTCGAGCTCGACGAGGAGACGCGCGACGTGTGGCGCGACGGTCGCCTGATCGAGCTCACGCCCACCGAGTACAAGCTGCTGCGGTACCTCCTGGCCAACGCCAAGCGGGTGCTCACCCGGGATCAGATCCTCGAGGCGGTGTGGGACTACACCTTCGCCGGCAACGCCAGCGTGCTCGAGACCTACATCAGCTACCTCCGCCAGAAGGTCGACGCCACCGAGCCCCCGCTCATCCACACGGTGCGCGGCGTGGGCTACTCGCTGCGGCTACCACGCTGACCTGCGGGTTCTGAGTCCCCGGCACCTCCCAGCGCGTCCCCAGGGAACGCTGAGGTTCGTGACCGAGGCTGGCTCCAGTCGATCCCACCCGCGTGGGAACCCAAGGAGCCCCGATGAACGATCCCGCACCCCCCGATCCGCAGCGCTCGCCGTGGGACGGTCCCACCGCTGCCCCGGCGGCGACGCCCGCCCCCGAGGGCCCCGCCGCCTCCCGCACCGGCTGGAAGCAGTGGGCCGCCGCCGGGGTGGTGGCGGCCGTCGTGGCCGTCGGCGCGGGCGTGGGCATCTCGCTCGCCGGCGGCGACGACTCGTCGTCGGTGGCCGCTCGAGGGCCTGCCGCTGCCGCGGCGTCCGGGTACGGCGGTGACCTCACGGGCCGCCCTGGCTTCCCCGGCGCCATGGGCACCGCGGGCACGATCACCGCGATCGACGGGTCGACCATCACCGTCGAGGCCGCCGCCGCACCTGGTGGCACCAGCACCGAGACCTCCACGGTGAAGGTCGCCACCACCGACGAGACGACCGTCACCGAGTCGGTGTCGGGATCGGTCGACGACCTCGCCGAGGGTGACCACGTCACGGTCATGGGCACCACCGCCGACGGCGCGGTGACCGCCCAGCGCATCGTCGACAGCCGAGATGTCGAGTCTTCCTTCGGCGGTGGTGGTGGCGGCCAGATGGGCACCCCGCCGTCCCTCCCCGACGGGGCCGAGCAGGGCTCGCTCCCCGACGCGCCCACCGGCACCCCGCCCAGCGGTGGCTTCCCGGGCGGCGCGCCCACGGCCGGCACCATCGCCTCGATCGACGGTGACACCGTCGTCGTGGAGACCAGCGACGGCACCAAGGTGACCGTCACCGTCACCGACGACACCGAGGTGTCGATCACCGAGCAGATCTCGGTCGGCGATCTGGCCGAGGGCGACACGGTGATGGTCGCCGGCACCACCTCGGGCTCCACGGTGGCCGCCGAGACCATCCGCAAGGGTGAGCTGGGCGGAGGTGGCGCCTTCGGCGGCGGACCGGGCATGACCCCGCCCGCCGGCGGCACCCCGCCCGGCGGTACCGACAGTGGCACCGGCAGCGGCACCGGCAGCGACACCGCTCCGTCCACCACCACGACCTGAGGGCGACATGGCTGACGATCCACGATCCTCCGCGCCCTCGCTGCGCCAGCGCCTCCTCGTGCCGTGGGTGGTGATGCCCGTCGTGGCCCTCATCGCCCTCGCCGGCTGGTGGTTCTTCCTCCGCTCCGACGACGACGGGTCCACGTCGGTAACCGCCACCGCCACCACCACCGAGCAGCTGGTGGCGGCGAGCACGGGCACCATGGCCCAGACCGTGTCCGCCCAGGGCACGGTGGCCGCGGCTCAGACCGACGATCTGAGCTTCAGCTCCTCGGGCACCGTGACCGCCGTCAACGTGGCGGCCGGTGACGAGGTGACCGCGGGTCAGGTGCTCGCCACCATCGACTCCGCCGAGCTCCAGGCGGCGGTGGAGGAGGCCGAGGCCGACCTGGCCGACGCCGAGGCCACGCTCGCCGACGACACCGATGCCGACGCGTCCGACGAGCAGATCGAGGTTGACGCCGCTGCGGTCACCTCGGCGCAGGACGCGCTCGACTCCGCCCAGGAGGCCCTCGACGGGGCGCAGCTGGTGGCCAGCTTCGCCGGCACCGTGACCTCGGTCGACCTGACCGTGGGCGAGGAGCTCGGGAGCGGTGGCGTGGGTGGCACCACCCAGACCGGCACGAGCTCCGGCTCGGGCCAGTCGGCCGGCACGCTGGGTGACGGATCGACGTCGCCCGCCGCCGGCGGGGGTGCCGAGACCTCCTCGAGCGCCCAGATCCAGGTGCTGAGCGCGGGGTCGTTCACCGTGGAGCTCGCCCTCGACGCCACCGAGGTGGCCGACGTGGCGGTGGGCCAGCTCGCCGAGGTGGCCCTCGGCACGGCGTCGTCGTCCACCACCGGTGGGTTCGGCGGCTTCCCCGGTGGCGGCTTCCCCGGGGCTGGCGACTTCGGCGGGGCGACCACGACCACCACCGAGGCCGACGACACCGGTGCCGGTGCCGCCGACACCCCGTCGGCGACGTCGGCCGACTCGGTCACGGGCCTCGTGACCGAGGTGGCCGCGGTGGCCGACGCCTCGTCGGGCGTCGCCACCTATGCGGTGACCGTGGCCTTCATGGACGACTCCGGCACCTACCAGGTGGGCGCCACCGTCGACGTGGACATCACCTACGCCGAGGTCGAGGGAGCGGTGCAGGTCCCGGTGCGGGCCGTGACCACCAGCGGCGGCACGTCCACGGTGACCGTGAGCACCGATGGCAAGCAGGAGACCCGCACCGTGGAGACCGGCCTCACCGCCGACGGCATGGTGCAGATCACCACGGGCCTCGAAGCGGGTGAGCAGGTCGTGATCACCCTGCCCGGCCGGCCGGGCCTGACCGGCGGGGGCGAAGCGCCGACCGGGATCCAGATCCCCGGCGGTGCAGCATCGGACCAGTCGAACGGAGCCGGCGGATGAGCGGCCGAGATCCCGGCCCGGCATCCGTGCTGGAGCTGGTCGACGTGACCAAGACCTACCGGTCGGGCTCGCTCGAGGTGGAGGCCCTGCACGAGGTCTCGCTGCGCATCGACCGCGGCGAGTTCGTGGCGATCAGCGGACCCTCGGGCTCGGGCAAGAGCACCCTCATGCACATCCTCGGCTGCCTCGACGTCGCCACCACCGGCTCGTTCCACCTTGCCGGGCACGAGGTCTCGCGCCTCAGCGAGGACCAGCTGGCCGAGGTGCGCAACCGGGCCATCGGGTTCGTGTTCCAGCAGTTCAACCTCCTGTCGTACCTGCCGGCCTGGCGGAACGTGGAGCTGCCGCTGGTGTACTCGGGGCTCGACCGTCCCACCCGCAAGGCCCGGGCGCTGCATGCGCTCGACCAGGTGGGGCTGGCCGACCGGGCCGACCACCGTCCCGGGGAGCTCTCGGGCGGCCAGCAGCAGCGCGTGGCCGTGGCCCGTGCCCTGGTCACCGAACCGGCCCTGATCCTGGCCGACGAGCCCACCGGCAACCTCGACTCGGCGTCCACGGCGGAGGTGCTCGACCTGTTGGGGGAGCTCCACCGACGAGGGCGAACGATCGTGCTCATCACCCACGAGCCCGACGTTGCCGCCCGGGCCGGCCGGACCATCTCCATCCGAGACGGCCAGGTCTGGCCCGGCGAGCTGGCGGCCGCCGGCGGGGGTGCGGTCCGATGAACGTCCGAGATCTCTTCGGAACGGCCCTCGAGGCCATCCGCTCCCACCGCCTGCGGTCGGCGCTCACCATGCTGGGCATCCTCATCGGCATCACCGCGGTCATCCTCACCGTCGGCCTCGGTGCCGGCGCCCGCGCCGAGGTGCAGGACCAGATGGACGAGCTCGGCACCAACCTCCTCGTGGTCTCCCCGGGCAGTAGCACCGACAGCTCGGGGGTCCGCGGTGGGTTCGGCACGTCGTCGAGCCTCACCACCGTCGACGCCGAGGCGCTGGCCGACGAGGAGGTGGCGCCCGACATCGTGGCCGTCGCCGCCACGGCGTCCACGTCGGCGTCGCTGACCAACGGCGACACGAACTGGACCACCACCCTCCTCGGCACCACCGCCTCGTGGCAGGACGTGCGGTCCCGGGACGTCACCTCGGGCCGGTTCCTGACCGAGGCCGACGAGGCGGCCGCGGCCGCCGTGGTCGTCCTCGGACCGGACACCGCCGAGGAGCTGTTCAGCGGCACCTCGGCGGTGGGTCAGACGGTCACCTACGACGGCACCTCGCTGAAGGTCGTCGGGGTGCTCGAGGAGCTCAGCTCGTCGGAGGACACGTCGAACAACGACCTCGCCATCGTGCCCGCCAGCACCTATGCCACCCGCCTCGTGGGCGGCACCAACCGCGAGTCGGTGTCGGCGATCTACGTGAAGGCCTCGGCGGACGACACCCTGTCCGCTGCGTACCAGCAGGCCACGGCCACGCTGTTGAACCTGCACGGCACCACGGCCGATGACGCCGACTTCTCCATCGCCACCCAGGAATCGATCCTGAGTGCCGCCACCTCCGTGGACCAGACCATGACCGTGATGCTCGGCGGCATCGCCGTGATCTCGCTGCTCGTCGGAGGGATCGGCGTGATGAACATCATGCTGGTCTCGGTGGCCGAGCGGATCCGCGAGATCGGCCTGCGCAAGGCACTCGGCGCCCGGCCTCGCACCATCCGTCGCCAGTTCCTGGTGGAAGCCTCCGTGCTCGGCTTCCTCGGCGGGGTGATCGGCGTGGCCCTCGGGCTGGTGGGGGCGGTCGTGCTGCCCCGCTTCGCCGACGCCCGGGTGGTCCTGTCGCCCTCGGCCGCGGCCCTCGCCATCGTCGTGGCGGTCGGCATCGGCGTGGTGTTCGGGGTGTACCCCGCATCGCGCGCTGCCCGCCTCGCCCCCATCGACGCCCTCCGGAACGAGTGATCGACGTGAACCTGCCCCCCACCCCGTCCATCTCCGCAGGCGGCGAGCCGCCGGCCCGCGACCCGCTGGCCGAGCTGTTCCCCGGCCCGGCCCACCTCGGGCGTCGGCGCCGCCTCGAGCGTCGCGTGGTGGCGGGTGGCGCCGCCGCCGCCCTCCTGCTGGTCGGCGCGGCGGCGGTGGCCGGTGCCGACGACGCCGGCTCCCGCGGGCACCGCACCGCCGAGGTCGCCGAGCGCGACGTCGCCCAGGTGATCGACGGGGTCGCCTCCGTGGAGCCGGTGTCGCAGGCGAGCGTCGCCTTCCCCGTCAGCGGCACGGTGTCGAGCGTCCACGTGAAGGCCGGCGACGAGATCGTGGTGGGCCAGGTGCTGGCCGACCTCGACACCGCCTCGCTCACCCGCACCCTCCACGAGCGCCAGGCCGCGCTGGCCTCGGCCGAGCTGGTGCTCCAGAAGGCGCTCGACGGCGAGGACGTGAGCGGGCTCACCGGTGGTCGTGGCCCCTCGGGATCGTCCGCCACGTCGCCCACGGGCATCTCCTGGGACACCACGGCGTCCACCGGCACGGTCCAGACCGTGGCGCTGGAGGAAGCCGACGTCGCCACCGCCACGAGCACCACCACCACCACCACCAGTGCTCCCACCGCCGGACCGCCCGCCAGCACCGCCCCGAGCGGGTCGACCGGCTCGGCGGCGGGGAGCGCCGACGCGGAGCTCCGGGCCGCCCAGCAGGCGGTGCTCGATGCCCAGGCCGCGGTCGACGCCGCCCTGGCCGAGGCCGAGGCCGCGCTGGATGCCGCTACGCGCGTCTGCGCCGACGTGACCGGCGGCGGGGACACGACGACCACCACGTCCACCACCACGCCGGACCGGGCTGCTGCCGCCGCCGACCCGTCGAGCGAGGGCGACGCCGATGCGATCGCCGCCTGCCGGGAGGCGCTCGCCGCGGTGAGGCGGGCCCAGGCCGAGGTGGCCGCCCGGCAGTCCGCGCTCGCGGACGCAAGTCGCACCCTCGACGCGCTGATCGCCGCCCGGGCCGGCTCGACCGGGTCCGGCTCGACCGGATCCGGGTCGACCGGCTCGACCTCGGACCCGTCGTCGAGCGGGAGCTCCGGCGTGCCGAGCGACGGCACCACCACCGGGTCCACCCCGTCGGCGGGCTCGGGCGCCACCACGACCACCGCCTCCCCGTCGTCCGAGCAGCTGATCGCCTACCAGAAGGCCGTCGACGCGGCCGCCGCCGAGGTGACCGTGGCCGAGCAAGCGCTCGACCAGGCCACCATCGTGAGCCCCATCGCCGGAACCGTGGCCGCGGTCGGCCTGGCCGCCGGTGACGACGTGACCGCCGGCTCGGCCACGGCCACCGTGGTCGTGGTCGGATCCGGCGGCTACGAGGTGACCACCACGGTGACCGTGGACGAGGTGGCCGACATCGAGGTGGGCCAAGCAGCCACCGTGGTGCCCGACGGCGACGATGCGTCCTTCGACGGGGAGGTGGTGGCCATCGGCGCCCCCGACTCCTCCAGCGGCTCCACCACGTATCCCGTCACCATCGGGCTCACCGGCGACACCACCGGCCTCGGCAACGGCTCCACGGCCGCGGTGTCGATCGTGACCGACTCGGCCACGCGGGCCCTGGCCGTGCCGGCCTCGGCGGTCACCTTCGACGGCGACACCCACCAGGTGACCGTCGTCGAGGACGGCAAGGCCAAGACCGTCACGGTGGAGGTGGGCGCGATCGGTCGCCGGTGGATCGAGATCACCGACGGGCTCGAGGCCGGCGACGCGGTGTCGCTGGCCGACCTCGACCAGGAGCTGCCCAGCTCGGCCACCGAGGCCACCTCCGGGTCCGGGGGCGGCGGCAGCACCCGCTTCCCCGGCGGCGGTGACGGCCCGCCCGCCGGGTTCAACCCGCCGTCGGGTGGTGGCTTCCCGGGCGCTCCGCCCGGAGGCAACTGACCCGGATCACGGCCAGGGCTTGGCCGCGTACTCCTCCCGCAGCTTGAACTTGAGCACCTTGCGGAGCGTCTCGTTGCGGGGGAGGGCGTCGACCACCTCGAGCTGCTCGGGGATCTTCTGGCGCATGAGCTGGGCCTCGGTGAGGCACGCCACCATCTCGTCGAACGTGAGGTCGTCCTGGCCGGCGGCGCGCTCCACCACCGCGCACACCCGCTCGCCGCGCTCGCGGTCGGGCAGGCCGATCACCGCCACGTCGCCCACCTTGGGGTGGGCGTAGAGCACGTGCTCGATCTCCTGGGCGGAGATGTTCTCGCCCTTGCGGATGATCACGTCCTTCAACCGACCGGTGAGCACCATGTGGCCGTCGGGGCGGATGTGGCCCAGGTCGCCGGTGCGGAACCAACCCTCGTCGTCGAACGCCTCGGCGGTGGCGGCGGGGTCGGTGTAGCCCCGGAAGACCATGGGCCCCTTGAGACGGACCTCGCCGTCCTCACCGGGGCCGGCCACCGTGCCCTGGTCGGTGACGATCCGCATGTCGAGCCCCACCACCGGCTTGCCGACGGTGTGGGCGAGCTGCTCGTCGGTGTCGTGGGGTGAGCCCTCGCAGATCATGGGGCACTCGGTCATGCCGTAGCCGTGGCACGTCTTCACGCCGAACTCGCGCTTGATCTCCTCGTAGATCTCCGGGGGCATCGGCGCCCCGCCACCCGACATCTTCCGGAGGCTCGGGATGATCGGGGTGCTCGGGTCCTTGCGCTGCTCGCCCAGGTACATCTGGTAGAAGGCCGTTCCGCCGCCCACCATGGTGACGCCGTTCGCGGCCAAGACCGGGATGGCGCGCTCGGGCACGAACGCCTCGAACAGCACCGCCCCGAACCCGGCCAGCAGCATGGTGCCGAAGTAGTCGGGCCCGGCGATGTGGGAGAACGGGAAGGCGATCGAGCCCACGTCGTCGGGCGACATGTCGAGGGCCACGGCCAGGCCGTTGGCGCCGGTGATGAGCGTGCGGTCGGTGTGGCGCACGCCCTTCGGGTCCGACGTGGTGCCCGAGGTGAAGTACACCCAGCGGACCTCGTCGCCGTCGGTCGGTGCGGGAGGCAGGGTGGCGGGGTCGCCGTCGGGCAGGTCTGCGAACACGTCGACCACCTGGGGCTTGGTGGCCAGGTCGGCGGTGAGCTCGTGGACCATCGCCGTGAAGTCGAAGCCGTTCCACGTGCCGGGCACCAGGACCAGCTCGGCCTCGGTGGCGCGGATCGCGTAGCCCACCTCCTTGTGGCGGTAGAAGTGCAGGATCGGGTTCTGCACGGCACCGAGGCGGGCCAGGGCGAAGCTGGCGATGACGGTCTCGAAGCGGTTGGGCAGCTCCCAGGTGACGCGGGTGCCGTGGCCCACCCCCAGCGCGGCGAAGCCCGCGGCGGCGCGCTCGGCGCGGTCTCGGAACTCGGCGCAGGTGAGCGTGGCGCCGGACTCGTCGATCAGCAGCGGCGTGTCGGGGGTGGCCGCGGCGCGGCGCTCCACGAGCTCCCACAGCGTGGTGGCGTCGGCGAAGGACTCGGTCACGGCATGCCCCCTGGCGTTCGTTCCTGATGGATCGTCAGGAAGCTAGACCGAACCGGCGGAGCGACGCGCGCCGTGCGTGGTTGGATGGGCGGCCATGGAGCTCTACGACGTGATGCGCA
Organism: uncultured Aquihabitans sp.; assembly: GCA_964542495.1. Lineage (GTDB taxonomy): Bacteria > Actinomycetota > Acidimicrobiia > Acidimicrobiales > Iamiaceae > Aquihabitans. The sequence continues at coordinate 4,231 of CAZIVZ010000038.1, read as the reverse complement.
CCACCGCCGCGGTGCGCGCGTTCACCGACGATCCGGTGCCGCCCGAGGTGTTGCACCGCATCTTGGACAACGCTCGGTTCGCCCCGAGCGGCGGCAACCAGCAGGGTTGGCACGTCACGATCGTGCGGGACGCCGCGCTGCGCCGGCGTCTCGCCGACCTCAGCGCCGTCACGTGGGCGCGCTACCTGGCCGAGTCCCGGGCAGGGTACCGGGCGTTCAACCCCATCGACCGGGCGCCCGCCGACATCGCGGTGCCCGACGACCTGCGGCCGCACCCCATGCTCGCCGAGATCGAGCGGGTCCCGGAGCTGCTCGTGATCACCGTCGACCTCCGCACGCTCGCGGTGATGGACGGCGAGCTCGACCGGTTCTCGGTCATCGGCGGCGCCTCGATCTACCCCTTCGTGCACAACCTGCTGCTCGCGGCGCGCAACGAGGGCCTCGGCGGTGTGCTCACCACCTTCCTGGCCGCGTCGGAGCCCGAGGCCGGTCCGCTCATCGGGCTGCCCGAGCACCACGCCATAGTGGCGATGATCGGCCTGGGCACCCCCGAGCACCAGCCCACCAAGCTCAGCCGCAGGGCGGTGTCGACGTTCGCCACGATCGACCGGGTGGACGGCGAGCCGTACACCATCTCGGGCTGAGCTCGGTCAGCTCGACCGGGAGATCTTCGCCTGGAGCGCGGCCAGCCGCTCGACGAAGGCGGGCTGGGTGACCGACCACACCTGGTCGCCGAGCTCGCGCTGCACCGCCTGGTCGTGGTCGGTGATCGTGGCGGTGGCGGCGATGGTGGCCTTCACCCGCGTGACCAGCTCCCGGGGCGCGGCGGCCGCCCGGGCCCCGAGCTCCAGGGCCAGGGGGAGCAGCTCGTCGTCGGGCACGCAGCGCCAGGCCAGCCCGTGGCGCTCGGCCTCGGTGCCGTCGAGCACCTCGCCGAAGAGCACCATGGCGGCGGTGGCCTGCGGGCCGACCACCTGGTCCATCATCCAGGTGTGGCCCCCGCCGGGGTGGATGCCCAGCTGCACGAACCGGGTGTCGAACCGGGCCGACCGCGCCGCGAGGCGCACGTCGCAGGCCAGGGCCAGGTTCATCCCGGCGCCCACGGCCGGGCCGTTGACGGCGGCGATGGTGGGCAGGGGCGACCGGGCCACCCGGAGGAAGCCCTCGTAGATCGCGAGGAGGCCCTCCCGGTGGGAGCCGCCCAGGTGCGAGAGGTCCGCCCCGGCGCAGAACGCGCTGCCGGCGCCGGTGACCACCAGGGCACCCACGGTCGGGTCAGCTTCCAGGGCATCGAGCGCTGCTGCGGTCTCGGCGCACATGTCGAGCACGAAGGCGTTGCGCCGGTCTGGCGCGTCGAGCGTGACCAGGCCCACCCCGTCGATCACCTCGCTGCGGACGTCGGCCATGTCAGGAGGGCGGGAGGTCGCGGAGGATGGCAGGGGAGTGGCGGAAGAAGTTCTCGACGTCTTCCTCGTAGTGGTAGCCGGGCTCCCGGTCGCCCACCGTGGCCCGCAGGCGGAGCGCTTCCACGAAGGCCTCCACCGCGCCGGCCGTGGTGTGCTGGTAGCGGAAGCCCACCTGCTTGAACCGACGGTTGTCGAGCCCGCGCCCGTACTTGAGCAGGTCGATCAGCTCCGGGGCCAGGTCCACCAGGCCGAGGCGGCGCAGCGGGGCGGTGGCCGTGGTGATGCCCATCGGCGGCATCGGGATGCCCCGCTTCCCGGCGATGGCCATGATCTCGCTCCACGGGAGGGCACCGTCGCCGGCCACGTTGAAGATGCCGGCGAGCTGCTCGCTGAGCGCGAACAGGATGGCCGCCACCACGTCGTCCTCGTGCACCAGTTGGAAGCGCGGGTCGAACCCCGCCACCTTGGGCACGAACGGGAGCCGAAGCGCCGAGATGAGCGGCGTGGTGATGTCGGGACCGATCACGTTGCAGAACCGCAGGAGGCTGAGCGACACGTGGGGGTTGTCCCGGGCGAAGTCCCGGACGTAGCTCTCGACCTCGAGCAGGCTCCGCTCCACCCGGGTGTGCGGCGACGACACCCGCTTGTCGGTCTCCCGGAACCAGTACGGGTCCTTCGGCCCGCAGCCGTAGACCAGCGCCGCCGACTTCACCACCACCGTTCGCACCGTGGACCCGGCTGCCGATGCCGCGGCGAGCAGGTTCATGGTGCCGATCACGTTGATCTCGTGCATGGCGCGTGACGACATCGACGTGGAGTCGACCACCAGGAACGTGTGGGCGATCGTGTCGACCCCGGTGGCCCGCACGATGCGCGAGAGGATCGAGTAGTTCTCGTCGGAGCGCACGTACTCGGTGCGCTCGAGGCGGACCCGAGGCTCCTTGGTGTCGAGCCCGATGATCACGTCGACGTCGGGGTCGGCCTCGAGCGCCTGGGCCAGGCGGCCGCCCCAGAACGTGGACAGCCCGGTGATGAGGACCCGGCGACCCATCAGCCGAACCAGACCGATCGGCGCTGGCGCAACATGTCGAACAGCGCCTCTTGGATGTTCTGTCGGATGGCCTCGGACTCGTCCATGATCCGGCTGCGGGAGTAGCGGGGCTGGTCGGGGTCGACGTCGAACGTGACCGGGTCGAGCACGCGCAGCTTGAGCTTGGCGGGGAACGGCACCAGCGTGCCGAGCGGGCCGAAGGCCATGTTGGCGGTGACGGGGAAGTACGGCAGCCCGAACGCCTTGGCCACCGAGGGCAGCTTGAAGAGGATGGGCATCGACTCCTCGGAGCCCACCACGGCGATGGGGATGATGGGCACGCCGGCCCGCATGGCGATCTCCACGAACCCGCCGCGGCCGAAGCGGCGGAGGCGGTAGCGCTCGTTGTAGGTCTTGGAGGTGCCCTTGGTGCCCTCGGGGAACACGAGCGCGAGCTGCTGCTGCTCCCGGAGCAGCCGGTAGGCGTTGTCGGGGTGGGCCACCACGCCGCCGGCGCGTGCCCACAGCGTGCCCACCACCGGGGTGGTCTTGAAGAAGTGGTCGGCGAGGCCGTACACCGGCCGGCCGAGCTCCTCCTCGACGCCGTGCATGATCGCCGGCGCGTCGGCCGGGATGGCGCCGGCGTGGTTCGACACGAGCAATGCGCCGCCCTGGGTGGGGATCTTGTCGAGACCCTCCCACTCGGCCCGGAACCAGTGCCGGTAGATGGGGTCGTAGGCGCTGCGGACGAACTCGCGGACCCGCTCGGACCGGCCCCAGTCGTCCACGTCGCCGGTGCGGGGATCGGGGAGCGGCTCGGGCTCGGGCTCGTCGGCCAGCGGTGGGAGGTGCACCGGGACGAGCGCGGCGGTCTTGGTGGGCGGCGGGCCCCCCGGGCGCTGCTCGTCGTGCTCCTCGGCCATGGGGCACCAGGGTACCGCCCGGTCCGGTGCCGGCTCTCAGGCCCTCAGGTGGGCCCGGCCCGGCGCCCGTTCTGGGTAGCGAACTGGCGCTCCGTCGACCACTTCGCTACCCGAAATCGGGCGCCGCGGGTTCTGGGTATCGAACTGGCTGGCCACGGACCAGATCGGTACCCAGAAGGCGGGCACGCCGGCGGGCTGCGGGCCTGGCCGTATCCTCCGGGGCATCGCCTCGGCCACCCCTCCCACGCTCACCCCGGTGCAGCAGCGCACCCTCGCCGAGCTCGGCGCGTCCGGGGCCGAGCGCCCCACGTTCGACCCCGAGCTCGGGGTGCGCCTGCGGGCCGACCTGGAGGCCGGGTTGCGGCCGGTGCTGGACGACCTGGCGCCCGACGAGGACCTCGGCCTCTCCAAGCACCTCCTCATGCGCATCCACGGCTGCGAGGTGCGCCTCCTCGCCGAGGACGCCGAGCCCGAGACGTTCGTGGTCACGGTGCCCATCGCCCGCGGCTCGATCGCCCACAAGGCCGTGGAGCTGGGCATCCACTGGCGGGGCGAACCGCTGCCGCTGGAGCTGGTCGACGAGGCCATGTCCAGCCTGGCCAACACCGACCACTGGCTCACCGACTTCCTCCAGACCTGCTCCGACGCGGACCGGGCCGAGCTGCGCAGCACCGCCGGCGACCGCGTGGCCAAGTTCTTCGAGTGCTTCCCCCGGCTCTCGCCGCGGTGGCGGCCGGTCACCGAGAGCACGCAGATCGTCGACCTGGCCGACGGGCGCATCCGGCTGCGGGGCAAGGGCGACCTCACGCTCGGCAGCGCCCAGGGGACCCAGGCCGGCACGGTGGTGATCGACCTCAAGACCGGCGCACCCA
>CAZIVZ010000037.1:0-13249 GCA_964542495.1 uncultured Aquihabitans sp. | reverse complement strand
CCTTGGCCTGCCACTCGTCGTTCCACACCGGCGCGATGCCGGTGATCATGAGGAACGACGCGTCCTCCATGTTCGTGTAGTGGAACAGGGAGAAGGCGATGGGCAGCACGCCTTCTCGCTCGAAGTGGTTCACGTGCTCGAGGTCCATGGATTCCACCGCCTGGTAGTAGAGCGAGTGCATGGTGCGCATCCGGCGCTGGAGCGAGTCGAGCAGGAGCATGTCGGTCATGGGCACCTTGTCTACCGCCTCGGATCGGGCGTCGCCGGGGGAGGTGTGCGATCCTCTGGCCATGAGGATCGCTCGCGCAGAGGCGGTCGCCGCCATCGTCGGTGCCGCCAGCTGGACCGCCGCCGAGTACGGCCTGCACCGCTTCGCCATGCACGAGATGCGCGGCAAGGGGCTGGCCTCGGTGGAGCACCTGAAGCACCACGCGGATGTCACCTACTTCTCGCCCGCGTCCAAGAAGCTGCTCTCGGCCGCCGGCACCACCGCGGTGGCGTGGCCGCTGGCCTCGGCGGTGGCCGGCCGGCGCTGGGCCACGGCGTTCACCAGCGGCATGATCGCCACCTACTTCGGCTACGAGGTGGCGCACCGCCGGGTCCACACCCACCCGCCGCGCTCGGCGTACGGCCGATGGGCCCGTCGCTCGCACCTGCACCACCACTTCGGTGCGCCGATGCGCAACCACGGGGTGACCAGCCCGGTGTGGGACAAGGTGTTCGGCACCTACCAGGAGCCCGGCGTGGTCACCGTGCCTCGCCGCATGGCGCCGGTGTGGCTGCTCGACGCCGACGGCGACGTGCGCCCCGAGCTGGCCGGTGACTACCGGGTGAAGGGCGCCGCCCGCCGAGACCCGACCCAGGTCGAGCAGGACCGCGCCGACGCCTTCGCCAACCTGGCGCCGGCCTGACCAGCCGGCGATCGGGATCGACACCGTGGCCGAGCCGCGCGTGCAAGTCGACGTGGTGGTGGTGGGGGCGGGCACGGCGGGTACCCAGGCCGCCCTCCAGCTGGCGCGCACCGGTCGGTCGGTGGTGCTGGTGGATCGTCGTCCCCCCGGGCAGGGCGGTGCCCGGTGGTGCAACGGGGTGGTGGCGTGGCAGTTCGAGCGGGCCGGGCTGGCCCCGCCGGTGGCCCCGGAGCTGCGGGCGCCCGGCGGCCCGGTCCACCTGTTCAGCCCCAGCCGCCGACATCGGGTGCTCGTGCAGGACAGCCCGATCGCCGAGGCCGACATGCGCCTGCTCGGCCGCCGTCTGTGGGCCGACGCCGATGCGGCTGGCGTCGACGTGCGCTGGGGCGTGCGGGACGTGGCCGTGCAGCTCGACCACGGGCGACCGGTGGCGATCACCGGCGTCCAGCACGGGGAGCCCGTGCGGTTCGAGGCGCACCTGTTCGTCGATGCCAGCGGCCGGGCCGGCGCGCTGCGCGACGCGGTGCCCGCCCTGGCGCGCTGGTGCCCGCCGGTCGCGCCGGGGGACCTGTGCTCGGCCCAGCACCTCGTGCTCGGCATCGACGACCCCGACGGTGCCCTCCGCTACCTGAAGGACGTGGAGGCGTCGCCGGGCGAGGCGGTCAACCACGTGGGCCTGGCGGGCGGCTACTCGGTGGCGGTGATCCGGGTGGAGGAATCGCTCGAGGAGGTGTCGGTGCTCACCGGGACCCTGGCCGACGGCCGCACCGGCACCGGGCCCGACCTCATGAAGCAGGTGCGAGCCGATCACCCCTGGATGGGCCGCTCGGTGTTCGGCGGGGGAGCGCTCATCCCGCTGCGACGTACCTACGACCGCCTCGCCGTGCCCGGCCTGGCACTGGTGGGCGACGCCGCCGCCCAGGTGATGGCCGCCCACGGCAGCGGCATCGGCTACGGGCTGATCGCCGGCAAGGTCCTGGCCGAGGCCACCGCCGGTGCCGCGGACCCGGGGTCGGCCGAGGCGATGTGGGGCTACCAGGCGCGCTACCTGCGCGAGTTCGGGCCCACCCTCGGCGCCTACGACGCCTTCCGGCGGATGAGCGTGACGCTGGGGCCCGACGGTGTGGAGCGGCTGTTCTCGAGCGGCATCTTCGGGCCGTCGCTCATCGAGCCCGGCCTGCACCAGCGGCTGGGCTCGCCGCCGGCCCGCGAGCTGCCGGGCCACGCCCGCGCCCTGGCGGCCGACCCGGCGCTGGCCAAGGTGGTGGTGCCGGCCCTGGCCCGTGCCGGGCTGGCCCAGGCGCTCTACCGCGCCTACCCGTCCCGGCCGTCCGCGCGCACCCTGCGGGCCTGGTCGCGCGTCGCCCGGACCGTCCTCGGGGCCTGATCCCGAAAGCCCCGGGGCCAGCGCTGGCGGGCGGTAGCGTCCGGCCGTGTCGAACGAACCCGCCGTCGCCCCCGTCGACCTCTTCGAGAGCCGTCGTCACCTCCTCGACCAGTTCCCGGTGGTCGAGCAGGCGTTCAGCGCCGGCGGCCGTCAGGCCCAACTGATCGCCGGACTCGGGTCGGCAGTCGACCTCGGCAGCCTCGTGGTGATAGACGACGAGCGCGGCGAGCCGCTCGTGGCGCAGGTCCACTCGCAGGAGCTGGCCGAGCGGCCGGTCGGCCAGATCGATGCGCCGGTCGACCTGGCCATGGGCGACGGCGCGGCGGCGCGCACCCTGTCGCTCACCCCGATGGCGCGGTTCGTGCGCAGCGACCTCACCGTGCTCGGCCGCCTCCGGGGAGGGACGTTCCTGCGGGAGGTGCCGGCCGAAGGGTTCCGCGAGTGCCGCTTCCGCGCGGCCACCGACGACGAGATCCGGGAGGTGCGGGCCGCGCTGGCCGGTTCGGCGCCCACCATCGCCGTGGGCGAGGTGGCCGGCTCGCCGGCGGTCGAGGCGCGGCTGCGCTCGGCCGGGTTCTCCCGCCACACGTTCCTGTGCGGCCAGTCGGGATCGGGCAAGACCTATGCCACCGGCGTCCTGCTCGAGCGGCTCCGCCTCGGGACGGACCTCCCGCTGGTGGTGTTCGACCCCAACTCGGACCACGTGCACCTCGGCGAGCTGCGCGACGACGCCCGTGACGCACCCGAGGCGGCGCGCTTCGCCGCCCTGGCCGACCAGATCCTGGTCGCTCGGGCCCGTGGCCACGAGGGTGCCCTGCTGGCCATCCACTTCAGCGACCTGGCGCGACGCGAGCAGATCCTGCTGCTCGGTCTCGACCCGGTCGCCGACCTGGCTCTGACGTCGGCGTTCCGCCAGGCCACCACCGACCTCGCCCTCCCGTTCTCGGTGGCCGACGTGCGCGAAGCAGCCGCCGCGCTCGGCACCGACGCGGGCCTCGATCTCGCCACGCGGATCGAGAACCTCGAGGTGGAGGAGTGGGGCGTCTGGTGCCGGCCCGGCGAGCGTTCGCTGGTGGAGGCGGCGCCCCTCCAGCAGCGCTGCCTGGTGGTCGACCTGGGCAGCCTCGAGCGGGCCCAGGAGCGCACCCTCGTGGCCCTGGCCTTCCTGCGGTACCTGTGGGCCCGGCGGGTCGAGAAGCGCCCGGTGCTGCTGGTCGTCGACGAGGCCCACAACGCGTTCCCCAGCCACCCCGCCAACGCGCTGGAAGCGGCGGCGTCGGCCGTGGGCGTCTCGATCGCCGCCGAGGGCCGCAAGTACGGGCTGCACCTCCTGCTGGCCACGCAGCGGCCGGCGAAGGTGGAGGCCAACGTGGTCACCCAGTGCGACAACCTCGTGCTGCTGCGGGTGAACGCCACCGCCGACGTCGACGACCTCTGCCGGACCTTCAGCCACGTGCCACCGGGTCTCATCGCCCAGGCACCCGAGCTCGGGCTGGGTGAGCTCCTCCTCGCCGGGCCGATCGCGGAGGTGCCCCTCCGGGCCCGCATCGGCCGCCGGCTCAGCCCCGAGGGCGGCGGCGACCTGCCCACCGACTGGGCCACCCCGGCCGACCGCTGATGGCCACCGAGCAGCTGCCGGGCGACCCCCGCGAGCACCGCCGAGCCGTCGTGCTGGTCGTGGCGCGCATCGCGGCGTCCGCGACCGTGATCTTCACCGCCTACGGCTTCATGCCGGTCACCGACGTGGGCGAGGCCAAGGTGTTCCTCCGGCTGGTGGCCTGCCTGGTGGCGTTCCTCCTGGTGATCGGGTGGCAGATGCGGACGATCCTCACGTCGGATCAGCCACGGTTCCGGGCGGCCGAGGCGCTGGCCACGGTGGTCCTGCTGCTCATCGTGATCTTCGCCTACTCGTACCTCACGCTGTCGACGTCGGACGCAGCCAGCTTCACCCAGCCGCTCGGGCGCACCGACAGCGTCTACTTCACCGTGACGGTGCTGGCCACGGTGGGCTTCGGCGACATCGCGCCGGTGTCGTCGATCGCCCGCCTCGTGACGTCGGTCCAGATGGTGCTGGACCTCGTGGTGATCGGCCTGGTGGTGCGGCTGCTGTTCAGCGCCGCCCAGCAGGGCGTCGCCCGTGGCCAGGCACGGCCGGACTCGTGACGGGCCGGGGCCGAGGGGCGGATCAGGGCGGGTCGGCGCCGCTCGTGGGGAGCTCGTCGACCGCCGCCCGGATGGTGGCGGCGTAGACCTGGCGACCCTCCGCGGTGAGGTGCACGCCGTCGTTGAGGAACCAGTCGCGGTGGCCGTCGGAGGCCGTGTACCAGTCGATCACCTCGGCGTCGTCGAGCCGGGGGACGACGGTGGCCACCATGGCGTTGTTGCCCTCCTCCCAGGACCTCGGCACGCGGGCGTTGATGATGAACACGGGCCGGCCGGCCACCGCGCCGACGATGGCTCGCAGGTCGTCCTCGGTGACCGTGCCGTTGATGCCGACCTGTACGACCACCCGGGAGCCGAGGCGTCCCTCGGTGTCGAGCTGGCGGATGATCGGGGCCAGCTCGGCGGCCTGGCGGGCCACGGCAGCGTCGACGTTGGCCCGGTCGCCGAAGGCGGCGAGCAGGTCCGGTGCCGAACCGAGCATCACCGAGTCGCCCACGAGGGTCACGGTCCCGGTGCCCGGTGGCGGGAGGCTCGTGGTGGTGGTGGACGCAGCTCCGCGGCCGCTAGCTGCCGGGGTGGTGGTGGGACTGCCCGCCGAGTGCTTCTCGAGGGCGGCCTCCCCGGCGCGGAGGGAGTCGGCGATGGCGTCGGTCCCCTGGTGCGGGACCACCAGGATCACCGCGGTGGCCAGGCTGAGCGCGGTTGCCCCCAGCGCGGCGAGCCTGGGCCCGGTGCGGATGCCGCTCGGTTGCAGCAGCCGTCGACGGATGCCGGCGAACGAGGCGTCGGGAGCACGCAGGTGCCAGGGACGCTCGACGTAGCGGTAGCAGAGCTCGGTGAGGGCGACGGTCACCAGGATCCGCACCACGAAGGTGGTGCCCCACGACCAGCCCACGTCGATGCGCGGTCGGATCAGCACGTACACCGGCCAGTGCCACAGGTACAGGCCGTAGGAGCGCACGCCCACGGCGACCAGCGCCGGGTTGCCCAGCGCGGCCCGCCCGCCGAGCAGGCCGCCGGGGTGGATGATTGCGGCCACGACCGCCGCCGACAGCAGGGCCGTCACCAGGAACCCGCCGCGGTACATGACCGCGGACCGGTCCCCGGCGGCGTGCATGATCCACAACAGGCCCACCAGCGCCACCCCACCGACCGCGGCGACCCGGGGCCCGAGTTGCGCCACCGGCCCGCGTCGCAGCGCCCGGGGTCGCCAGACGAGGGCGAGGACCGCCCCGGTGAGCGGCGCGGCCAGGCGGGCGAAGGTGTCGAAGTACGCCCGGGTGGGGTCGGCCCCCGGGTGGAACAGCACGGCCAGGTAGATCGTCGACGCGAGGATCGCAACCAGGAGGCCCACCACGATGCGGTCCACCCGGTCGCCCATCCGCTTGAGCAGCAGCACCAGGATCGGCGGGAACGCCAGGTAGAACTGGAGCTCCACGGCCAGCGACCACAGGTGCCGCAGCACCGGCGGCCGGCCGAGCTGCTCGAAGTAGGACCCCTCGGTGGCGATGAGGTACCAGTTGGTGGTGCCGGTGAGGGCGGCCAGCACCTGGCCGGGCAGGTCGGCCAGCTCGCTCGGGTGCCAGACCGCCACGGTGACGGTGACGGCCACGATCAGGGCCAGCTGGGCGGGGGCGAGGCGGCGGAGGCGACCGGACCAGAAGCGACCGAAGCGCAGCGAACCCGTGCGGGCGAAGCCCTCGAGGACGATGGTGGTCACGAGGTAGCCGCTCAGCACGAAGAACACGTCGACGCCCACGAACCCGCCCCGCGCCCACGGCACCTCGGCGTGGTACAGCAGCACCGCCACCACGGCGAGGGCGCGGAGGCCGTCGAGCCCGGGGATCCGGGCGCGCGGGGGAGCGGTGGACGGGCGGGCGGGACGGGACATGGGCGAGGCCGAGGTTAGGAGCGAGCCGGTCGGGTGGGCGTGATCCGGTCCGGGACGCGCCGGAGGCCCGGCCACCAGGGCCGGGCCTCCGGGCATCGGGCGTCGTCAGAGGGTGATCTGCTGGACCACGAAGCCGAACGTGGAGCCGGGGGCGCCCACGGCGTACACGGCGGTGAGCTTGCCCTCGGCCACCGGGAAGCGGGGCACGGCCGCGGCGCGGGCACCGCTGGCGGCCACCCGCACCACGATGTCGTACTTGCCCGCCAGGGTGGTGACGTCGGCGGCCTGGCCGTTCTCGGCGGGGCCGTAGCTGTTGACGAAGAAGGAGAACCTCCGGCTGTAGGGCAGGTAGCCGAGGTCGACGTTCACCGCCGGCGCTGCCGCCGCATGGCGGATCGACAGGCGCCCGCCGCCCGAGGCGGCCCCCGACAGGTCGTTGGCGAACACGTTGATCGTGGGCTTGGCGGCGGCGTCGAGGCTGGCCACGGCCGACAGGTTCAGACCCGAGGGCACGGTGAGGGTCTTGGAGAAGATCACCTCGTCGGCGGCGAGCTTGCCGTCGTCGGACGCGGTGGGCTTGGCCACGTAGACCGTGTAGTCGGCGGGGGCGAGTGCCAGGGGACCGGCCACCTGCTTGAACCGGAAGTCGCCGGCCACCAGACCGGCCTGGTCGACGGGGTCTCCGGCGGCACCGGCGTAGACGTCGACGACCGTGCCGGCGTCGTCCAACGGGAGCCCGTGCACCACGTACACCTGCGACGGAGCGGCCTGGGCCGAGGACGGGACGACGGCAGCGATCGTGCTGCCGACGACGGCGGACGTGGCGAGCACGGCCGCAGCGAGGGACTTGCGCATGGGAGGACCTCCGGGTTGGTGGGGTTGGTGTCACGCGGTCTACGGAGCGATGGCCGACCTGGATGACCGAGCAGGCCGATTCGTCCGTCGTGCCCACCGGTGCCGCCGTAACCTCCCCGGCCATGTCGACCGCGACCCCGCCTCCCGACGCCGTCGAGCGGGCCGTCGGCGGTCTGGTCGCGACCGCACCGGCGGCCATCGACGCCGAGGTGGAGCGCCTCCTCGCCGAGCTGACTGCCGACGAGAAGCTGGGCCTGCTCTCGGGCGACGGCCCGCTCGTCGCCGGCACCCTCGACATGGCCCGCCGGTACAACGGCGAGCCCATCGTGGCCGCCTCGGTGCCCCGCCTCGGGCTCCCCGGGATCCGCTTCACCGACGGGCCGCGAGGGGTGGTGATGTACCGGTCCACCGCCTTCCCGTCGTCGATGGCGCGCGCCGCCACCTTCGACCCGGCGCTCGAGGCGCGCATCGGCGACGCCATCGGCGTGGAAGCGCGCACCCAGGGCGCCAACCTGTTCGCCGGCGTCTGCGTCAACCTGTTGCGCCACCCGGCGTGGGGACGAGCCCAGGAGACCTACGGGGAGGACCCGCACCTCCTGGGTGAGATGGGTGCGGCCCTCGTGCGGGGCGCCCAGCGCCACGTCCTCGCCTGCGTCAAGCACTTCGCCGCCAACAGCATGGAGAACTCGCGCTTCTGGGTGGACGTCCAGATCGAGGAGGCCGACCTGCGCGACCTCTACCTGCCGCACTTCAAGCGGTGCGTCGACGCCGGTGTCGCCGCGGTGATGACGGCGTACAACAAGGTCAACGGCGTGCCGTGCGGTCACCACCCCCACCTCGTCACCGACATCTTGAAGGGGGAGTGGGGCTTCGACGGTGTGGTGATGTCGGACTTCACGCTGGGCGTGCGCAACGCCCGGGCGGCCGTGCTGGGCGGCCAGGACCTGGAGATGCCCTTCGGCATGGTCTTCCGGCGGCTGCCGTCGCTGGTGCGGCGGGGCGCGATCCCGCAGGCCCGGATCGACGATGCCGCCCGACGGATCCTGCGGGCCCAGGTCCGCGTGGCCGGCTTCGGGGAGCCGGCGCGCTACCGCCAGGAGGTGGTGGCCGGCCCCGAGCACCGCGCCCTGGCCCGGCTGGCGGCCGCCCAGGGCATGGTGCTGCTGCGCAACGAGCCGGTCGCCTCAGCCCAGGGCGCGGACGCGGCGCCCGTGCTGCCGCTCTCGGCGTCCACCACGAGCAGCGTGGCGGTGGTCGGCCGGCTGGCAGCCTCGCCGAACCTCGGCGACCTCGGCTCGAGCCAGGTGCACCCGCCCTCGGTGGTCACGCCGTTGGAGGGGATCGCCGCAGCCGGCGGCTGGGACGGGATCGACGTGCGCCACCACGACGGGACCGACGTGGCCGGCGCCGCGTCCCTGGCCGCGTCGTGCGACGTGGTCGTGGTGGTGGTCGGGTCGGACTTCCACGACGAGGGCGAGTGGGTGGTCCGCTCCGGCGGCGACCGCTCCTCGCTGCGATTGCGCGCCGCCGACGAGAAGCTCGTCGAGGCCGTCGCCCGGGCGAACCCGCGGGTGGCGGTGGTGCTGGTGGGTGGCAGCGCGTTCGTGACCGACCCGTGGATCGGGGAGGTCGGCGCCGTGCTCGTGGCCTGGTACCCGGGCATGGAGGGCGGTCACGCCCTCGCCGACGTGCTCTTCGGCGAGGTGGAGCCCGGCGGTCGCCTGCCGTGCACGTGGCCCACGTCCGCCACCGTGCTCCCGCCGTTCCGGCGCTTCGCCCGGACCGCGCGCTACGGGCCGCTGCACGGGTACCGGCTGATGGAGGCGTCGGGCCAGCAGCCGGCGTTCTGGTTCGGCCACGGCCTCGGCTACACCACCACCGAGTGGAGCTCGCCGCGCCTGGTGTCGGTGTCGGGCGGCGACGACGGCTCGCGCGTGGCGGTGATCGAGGTGACCGTGGCGAACCCGGGCGGTCGAGACGCGCTCGATGTGGTGCAGGCCTACGTGCCCGAGGTGCTGGGCACGCACCCCCACCCGCTCAACACGCTCCGCGGCTTCGCCCGGGTCCTGCTGACCCCCGGCGCCTCCGCGGTCGCTCGAGTGGCCGTGGTCGTCCCCGCCACGGCCGACCGGGTGCTCGTCGGGCGCTCCGCCGATCCGGCCGGCCTGGTGGGGTTGCCGCTGGACCCGCCGGCATCCGCCTAGCCCGCGGGCTGGGTCAGGTCCACCACCACGCCGTCTCGGGCGGCGCGCAGGGCGGCGAAGGCGATGCGGTGGCTGTCGAGCGAGCGGCGGATCGAGCACCGCGGCTCGCGGCCGGTGCGCACGGCCTGGAGGAAGTCGAGGAAGAGCGGGCGCTCGCCGCCGCCGTGGCCGTCGTAGGCGTTCGGGATCGGGATCCGGCGGCGCCGTCCGGTGGCGTGGTCGATCACCTGGAGCTCGCCGTCGAGCGCGTGCAGGGTGCCCAGCGCCGAGCCTCGCGTGCCGTCGACGCGGACCTGGCGCATGGTGCGGTGCGACGAGCTGTGGAGCACGAACGACGCCACCACGCCGTTGGCGAACTCGATCGACACCGACTGGGCGCTGGGCTGGTCGTTGTCGCCCACCCGGTAGGCGCAGCGACCCCAGGCGGTGGTGCGCAGGGCGTGGTCGAGGCCTTCTGGCGTGTGGTCGTCGGTGACGGCCGAGACCGGCCAGCGCCACCACTCGGCCGCTCGCCGCACCGGGCCGACGCCGAGCTCGGCGGCCAAGGGCCGGACCCGTCGGACCGCCCGCCCGGCCAGGCTCACCGGGACCGATGACGCCATGGCCACCTCGTTCAGGAGCGGCCGGAGGTCGCGATAGAGGGCCACGGCGTCGTAGGGGCAGGTGGGCGCGTGGGCGCACCCCTCGATGCAGTGCGCCGGCGCGCCGGCGGGGGCGTTGGCGTCGGTCAGCTCGGTGGGGCGCACGAACGAGCTCACGCGGGTGGGGGTGGCGCCGGCCATCCAGGCGATGAGGTCGAGGTCGTGGCAGGACTTCTGGAGGAGCCAGGGCACGTCGCTGCGGCGGGTGAGGCCCCGCACGTAGGAGTGGGCGTAGTGCCAGAACGACACGTTCTCGGACTGCTGGATCGCCATCACGTCGCCCAGCGCGCCCGACGCGATCTCCTCGTGGAGCTTCGAGAACAGGTGCGAGTAGCGGTACACGTGGCAGATGGCGAGCACCCGCCCGGACTCGTCGGCCGCCTCGGCCAGCCGCAGGCAGTCGGCCTCGGTGAGGGCGATGGGCTTCTCCAGCAGCACGTGGTAGCCCGCGGCCAGCGCGGCGAGGGTGGGCTCGACGTGGTGGCGGTCGCCGGTGGCCACCAGCGCCCAGTCGGCCAGGCGGGGTCCGGCCAGGAGGTCCTCCCAGGTGTCGTGGCACGCCGATGCCGCCAGCCCGTACCGGGTGGCGAAGCGTTCCCGCCGGGTCCGGTCGGGCTCGGCCACCGCCACCACCCGGCCGTCCTCGGGGTGGTCGAGCAGGTGGGTGGTGTAGGCGTCGTAGCCCCGGTCGCCCGCGCCGATCACCACACCCGTGGTCACCACGGGACTGTGGCCCGGCCTTCGGCGAGCGCCGCCGCCGTGGCCTCGGCGAGCGGAAGGCCGGGGAGGTCGTCGAGCGCCACGGGCAGCGCGATGCGCCAGTTGGGGTGCTCGTCGACGGTGCCGGGGATGTTGGGCCGGTGCTCGGCGCCCACGAGGTCGTCGAGCGAGGCGGTGGCGATGCGACACGGCGACGCGCCGAGCTCGCGGTGGCGCGCCACCACCGTCTCGGCGAGGGGTTCTCCCCGGTCGAGGCCGAGGCGGTGCCGGAAGACGTCGTCGCCGTCGGGCGCGATCCGGGTGCCGGCGGCGCGCTGGTCGGCCAGGTCCACGCCGCTGGCGATCCCGGCGAAGGTGGGCAGGTCGTGGGTGGTCACCGCGGCCACGGCCGGCACCGGCCACTCGGCGGGCGGGCCGTCCTCGAACAGCATCAACCGGGTGGAGAGCACGTCGGCCTCGGCGAGCACGTCGCGCACCCCGTCTTCCACCGTGCCCAGGTCCTCGCCCACCACCACCACCCCGGCCCGCACGCTCTCCAGGGCCACCACGTCGAGCAGTTCGCGGCCCGGCCAGCGGACGTAGGCGCCATCGGTGGCGCCGAGGCCCTCGGGCACCCACCAGAGCCGGAACAGGCCCATGACGTGGTCGATGCGCAGACCGCGCGCGTGGCGGGCGACGGCCCGGATGGTGGCGGCGAGCGGCTGGTAGCCCGCGTCGCGCAGCCGCCAGGGGATGAAGGGGGGAAGGCCCCAGTCCTGGCCCTCGGGTCCGAGCAGGTCCGGGGGCGCACCGATGCGCACCCCGCCGGCCACCAGGTCCTGCCACTGCCAGGCGTCGGCGCCGTCGTCGTCGAAGCCCACGGCCAGGTCGGCCACGCCCACCTCGCCGGCGCCGCTGGCGGCCAGCTGCTCGTCGAGCAGCCACTGGAGCCAGGCCCAGAAGCCGATGTCGTGGGCGTGGTCGCGGGCGAACGCGGCCACCGCCGGGGCGTCGGGCCGGCGGTGCCCGGCGGGCCACGACCGCCAGCCGGTGCCGTGGTGGCGGGCGAGGGCGCAGTAGGTGGCCCAGACGTGCAGGTCGGCGCCCTGCTCGACGAGGTAGGCGTCGAAGCCGGCGTGGCCCCCGAAGCGGGCCCACAGCTCCCGGAGGGCACCGAGCTTCAGGTCCCAGGTGGCGGCCCGGTCGATGCGATCACCGGCGTTGAGGGCGCGCCCGGCGGCCACCAGCTCCGCCAGGTGGGGGAGCTCGGCGGCGCCCGGCACCTCCTCGACGGCCAGGTACAGGGGGTCGCGCCACCGACGGGAGCTGGGGGAGTAGGGGCTGTCGGCCGGGCGGCCGACCGGGTTGGGGGCGTGGAGCGGGTTGACCCCCACCACCCCGGCCCCGCGCCGGCGCGCCCAGTCGATGACGCGCCGGAGGTCGGCCAGGTCGCCGATGCCCCAGCTGTGGCGGGAGCGGGCCGCGTAGAGCTGGCAGGTGATCCCCCATGCGCGCAGGTCGGCGGGCAGGGCCGCCCGACCGGGGGAGACGATGAGGTGCTCGTGGCCGCCGTCGGGCCCGGTGATCCGGTGGTAGCCCAGCGGCACGTCGGGCGGCAGGTGGTGGGAGACGGCCAGATCGGTGCCGTCCTCGAGCACCAGCTGCGAGCCCGGGAAGACCGGTGCCTGCTCGCCGGGGCGGATCACGCGCAGGTCCCGGCCGGGCGGTGGGGGTTCGCCGGGGTCGTCGGTGGTGGCACCCATCGCCCGCCGGAGGCTCGCCAGGGCGAGCGGATCCGCCTCGCGCCAGGTGCCGAAGGCGTCCCAGGAGGCCGGTTCGATGCCCCAGGCGTCGGCCGTCACGCGGCGTCGGCGGCCCGGCCGGCCGTGGCGGCGCGGGCGGCCTCGGCCTCGGCCAGCTCGTCGGGCTCGAGGGGGATCATCCCGAGATCGATGGCGGACCAGATGGTCCGGGCGAACGGGTAGAAGACCACGGGGACCAGCAGGCCGATGAGCACGCCGGCGACCATGAAGCCGGTGGCGCCGGCATCGGGGTCGGCCGCCTTCACCGCCACGAAGCCCATGCACAGCAGGAACAGCAAGACGATGGCGACGGCGAAGTTGATGAGGTAGGCGCCCACGAAGAAGCCCTCCTCCCGCTCGAACCGCATGCCGCACGACGGGCAGCGGTCCTTCATCTGGAACCACGTGTCGTAGACGCCCCGCCCACCGCAGTTGGGGCATCGCTTGGTGAACCCGCGTCCCAGGAGGCGGAACCAGTGCGCCTCGTCTTCCCACTTCGCCGGACCGGTCATCCCACCACCTTGCCACCGAGCCAGGGCTCCCAGGTGGGGTGGGCGGTGGGGACCCCTACCACCAGGTAGGACCACCCGCTCGGCGCCGTGGGGGTGAACCCCAGGCTGTGACCCATCTCGGACAGGAGGCGGTCGTCCTTGCGGGCGTTGCAGGGCCGGCAGGCCGCCACCACGTTCTCCCAGC
>CAZIVZ010000036.1:0-13531 GCA_964542495.1 uncultured Aquihabitans sp. | reverse complement strand
CGGAGAACCCGAGGTCCTCCATGAGCACCAGCTCGGTGGGGGTGAAGCAGTCGTGCACCTCGGCCATGGCGATGCGGGCGGCGGGGTCGGTGATGCCGGCCTGGTGGTAGGCGTCGGCGGCGCAGGCGGCGATCTCGGGGAACCACGTGTAGTCGTAGGTGGGGTCCACCAGGCCCGAGCCGTTGCCGGCCACGAAGCTCAGCGCCTTGATGTAGACGGGTGAGTCGGTGAAGCGGTGGGCGTCCTCGGCGCGCACCACGATGGCGGCGGCCGAGCCGTCGGCCACGCCGGCGCAGTCGAACACGCTGAGGTCGCCGGCCACGTTGGGCATGGCGCAGATCTGCTCGACGCTCATCTCCCGGCGGAACTGGGCGCGGGGGTTGCGGGCGCCGTTGTGGTGGTTCTTGGAGGCGATGCGCGCCAGCGTGCGCTTGAGGTCCTCCATGGGCACGCCGTACTTGGCGGCGTAGGCGGGCGCCACCATCGAGAACGCCCCGGCGGCGGTGAGCGTGCGGGTGGTGCCGTCGTTGGGGATCGGGAAGGCGTTGAGGCCCTGGTAGCCCGAGTCCTTCACCTTCTCGACGCCCACGGCCATGGCCACGTCGTACGCGCCCGACGCCACCGCGTAGGCGGCCTGGCGCAGCGCCTCGGAGCCGGTGGCGCAGTAGTTCTCCACGCGGGTGACCGGCTTGTCCTGGAGCTGGAGGGCGCGGGCCAGGGTGATCCCGCTCATGCCCGACTGCGCGGTGCCGAGCCAGTAGGCGTCGACGTCGTCCTTGCCGATGCCCGCCGCGGCGAACGCCTCGTTGGACGCCTCGAGGGCCAGGTCGTCGACGCCCTTGTCCCAGTGCTCGCAGAAGGGCGTGCACCCCATGCCCACGATGGCCACGCGGTCCTTGATGCCGTGGCTCGCCATGTCAGGCCTCCGTGCCGGGGTCGGTCTGGGCGGGAGCCGCGCCGCGCAGGGGCCGGGCCTTCCAGAAGTAGTTGTGGATGCCATCGGCGGTGAAGAGCCGCCGGAAGGTCATCTCCACGCGGTCGCCGATGGCCACGGCCGACGGCTCCACGTCGGTGAGCTCCACCGGGGCGCGGCCGCCGCCGTCGAAGTCGACGACGGCGAACACCACCGGCGGGCTGGGGGAGTACACCAGCTTGTCGATCGTGTAGGTGACCACGGTGCCGGCCACGTCGGCCATGGGGGCCGGCTCCATGTCGTCGACGGCGCCGCCCTCCATCGAGACGCGGGCTGGCGGGAGGTGGATGGCCCCGGTGGTGCGGTCCCGGCTGCCGACGAAGCCGAACTTCCAGTCCTCGCTGCGCCCGGCGGCCGACGCCGACGGGCGGGCCGGCTCGGGGCGACGGGGCGGTTCGGGGGTGAGGAAGCCGCGCCAGGCGAGGAACTTGCCATAGGGGACCGGTGCGCCCGCGGCGACCTGGTCGGCCACGGTGACGGCCGGCTCGTACCCGCCGATGGCCTCGGTGGTGCGCCAGACGATGGCGTCGGCACCATCGGCGAGGGTGAGCAGCGCGATCACCTGGCCGGGGGCGGCGTCGTCGAGCGCGGACGCCAGCAGCAGCGCGGGCTGGGCGGCGCCGGGGTTGCCCACCGTGGCGGCGAGGTCGTCGACCACGCGGTCGGCGGGCACGCCGAGCTTCTTGGCCGCCGCCTTGTTGGCCCGGCCGTGGGTGCCGGCCACCACGAGCCGGTCGACGCGGTCCGCCTCGATGCCGGCAGCCGACAGGGCGGCGGCGAAGGCCTGCTGGGCGAGGGGCACGTAGCGGGTCTCGCCGAACTTCTCCTCCCACTGCTTCGAGCGTGCCTCGCCCGGCGTACGCCAGCGGTCGAGGAACTCGTCGGTGGCGGTGCCGGTGCCCAGCACCTCGGCGATCACGGTACCGTCGGACTCGTCGCCGACGAGGACGGCGGCCGCGGCGTCTCCGCCGGCGGCTTCGTCGGCACTGCCGGGCAGGCCGGTGCGCACGTCGGCCGTGACCACCAGGGCGGCGGGCCCGCCGGCCAGGGCGGCGCGCAGGGCGGCCACGCCCGAGCGGACGGCACCGCCGAAGTCGGCGGCGATCACGTCGGCCGGCAGGCGCAGGGCGGCGTGGACGGCGGTGGCGTTGGTCTTGTCGACGTAGGCCGGGGTCACCGTGGAGAACCACAGCGCGCCGGGCCGAACGTCGGTGGCCCGCAGCGCCCGCCGGGCCGCCTCCACCCCGAGGGTGGTGGTGTCCTCGTCGTAGGAGGCCACCGTGCGGGTGCCCTTGCCGCCCCCGGTCCCGGCCACCGCGGCGATGGTGCTGCGGTCGAGGCGCCGGTGGGGGAGGTAGGCGCCGTAGCTGATGATCCCTCGCATGGCCCCCAACGCTACGCCCTGATCTGACGACCCGTCAGATCCACCCACCCCAGCGAATGTGGTGTGTGGGAACGACGTTCCTGCTGATTCCGCGCGTGAGGTTCGCCTTCAACCCGGCGGACCGGCTCGTCGCCACGACGATCGAGGGCCGCGACCGACCTGCTCGATCAGTCCCTCGCTCCTCAGCTCCCGTAGGACCTTGGTCAGCATCGCTTCGGACACGCCAGGCACCCCGACCCGGATGTCGTCCCGAGTGAACGCGAGCTGGGGATACTCCAGGATGAAGGCTCGGGCCTGGGCACGCTTCGAGGAGAACGACTCGTCCGCTGTCACCAAGCGATCGAACTCGGTGTAGGCCTCCGCGATGCGATCCACCAGGTATCCGAGCCAGGGCCATGGGTCGTGCTCGCTCTCGTGCCAGCCGGTGGTCGACGCGGCCAGCGATCGGTAGTAGCCGTCGCTCGTCTTGTCGATCAGGTCATCGAGCGCGACATAGCGGACCACCTCGTAGTGGTCGCGCAACAGGAGCGTCGTGGTTACGAGGCGCGCCGTACGACCGTTGCCGTCGGCGAAGGGGTGGATGCACAGAAGGTCGAAGGCGAACGCGCCGATGAGGACGATGGGCGGGTAGCGGCCCGATTGGTGCAGTTCCTCGAAACGGGCGTGGAGCTCCCGGAGGTGGAACTCGGTCTCGCGTACCGGCACCGTCCGGAAGCGATCGACCTGGGTTCCGTCGGGAAGCTTGTCGACGACCCGGTTCTCCTCCGATTTGAGCCGACCGCCGAGCGAATCGGTGAAGCTGAACAGCAGGCGGTGGAGTCGCAGCACCAGCGGGAGGCCGAACGGCTCGTCGCCTCCTGGTCCCAGCAGGTGGTCGAGCGCGCTCGTGTAGCCGGCCAGCTCCTCCTCCGAGCGGGTGCGTGGGGGACTTCCGTGCACGACCCGCTCGAGACGGGGGGACGGGACGATCACGTCCTCGATGGCACTCGATGCCCGGATCGACTCCACCCGGGCTCTAGCCGCCAGCGATCGGAGCACCGCCGGCTTCTGCTCGCGATAGCGGTCCTCCCGGCCGGCCGCCCGCTCGATCTCACCGAGGGCGCGCGCAATCGTCGGGGGGATGCCCTCAAAGAGGCGACTTCCGGGCGAGAAGCTGTGCACCGCGGCTAGAGTACCTGGTCTATCTGCCGCAGCCAGAATATGTTTCTACGAAACATTCCCATAACTAGGACATCGGCGAGATCGCATGTTACGGTGGCGGCTGCCAAGAGGTCTCCATTGGGGGTGGGAGTGTTTGGTAGAGGGCATCCAGCCCGAACCTCACCTCTTGGCGCGTCACGG
Source organism: uncultured Aquihabitans sp. (assembly GCA_964542495.1). GTDB lineage: Bacteria > Actinomycetota > Acidimicrobiia > Acidimicrobiales > Iamiaceae > Aquihabitans. The sequence continues at coordinate 9,833 of CAZIVZ010000036.1, read as the reverse complement.
TTGTGGAGTACGGGGGGAGCATGCAGGTGGTGTCGTTCGAGGAGCTGGTGGGCCGGGCAACGGCTCGCGACCGGCAGGGGCGTGAACAGACGCCGTTCCAGCCCTACCCGTATCAGCGGCGGCTCGCCGAGCTCGGGCTGCCCGAGCTGCTCGCGGTTCCCACTGGCTGCGGCAAGACCACGGTGGTGCTGGTCTGGCTGTGGCGCCGGTTCTTCCACCCAGACCCTGCCGTTCGTGCTCGGGTCCCGCGCCGGTTGGTTTACGTGCTGCCCCAGCGGGTGCTGGTGGAACAGGTCTCGGCCGTTGTCGACGCGTGGTTGACCAACCTCGGTCTGGGTGAGCAGGTGCAGCGCGCCGTGTTGATGGGCGGTGAGGGCCGCGAGGCAGGCACGTGGCGCCTGCGTCCCGAGCGCGAGGCGATCCTCGTCGCCACCCAGGACATGGCGCTCTCCGGAGCGCTCAACCGCCGCTACGGCGAGACCAGGTGGAACTGGCCGATCGACTTCGGGCTGCTCAACAACGACTGCCACTTCGTCTTCGACGAGATCCAGCTCATGGGGCCGGGTCTGCCGACATCTCGCCAACTCGAGGGCCTCCGTTCGGTCCTCGGTACCGCGGTGGCGTGCTCCAGCACCTGGATGTCGGCGACGGTCGACGAGGCCGATCTCGCGACCTTCGACAAGCCGACGCTCGATTCTCGGGTTGCCCTCGGTCTCGACGACCGGGCGAGCTCCCTCGCGCCGAGGCTCGAAGCAGCCCGGACCATCGGATCCACCACGGTCGCCCCGGAGAAGAAGAGCTACCTCGACGATGTTGCCCGAGCGATCGTCGACGCTCATCGACCCGGTACGCGAACGCTGGCCTTCTTCAACGTCGTCGCTCGGTCGGTCGACGCCACCAAGGCCATCCGCAAGCTGCTCGCCGGTGAAGGGCCTGAGGTCGTGCTGGTCCACTCCCGCTTCCGACCCGGTGACCGCCAGGACCACCTGGACCTGGCCGTCGCCGATGTCGATCCCGCCGGGCCGGGGCGCATCGTGGTCACCACCCAGGTGATGGAGGCCGGGGTCGACATCACCTCGGAGGTCCTCTTCACAGAGGTCGCACCGTGGGCATCGATCGTCCAACGTGCGGGACGCTGCAACCGCGACGGGCGAGCAACCGAACCTCGGTTGCTCGCGGCCGATCCCCAGTCGGCCGCGCCCTACGAGGACGATGACGTCGCAGCATCGGTCTCCCTGCTCGCCGAGTTGGCAGGACAGAGCCTGTCCACCGAGGCGATGGCGGCAATGGCCCCGGTCCCGGCGGTCCGCACCGTCCATCCCGTTCTGCGCCGCCGCGACCTCGTGGAGCTCTTCGACACCCTGCCGGACCTCACCGGCAACGACATCGACGTGTCCCGCTTCGTTCGAGACGCGACCGACCGGGAGGTGACCGTCGCCTGGCAGGACCTCGCAGGAGCGGCGCCACCGGAGCGGCACCCCCTTCCGGCTGACGTCGAGCGCTGCCCGGTGCCGATCGGTGATGCCAAGGCGATCGCGGAGCGCGCGGCCTGGCGGTTCGACCACCTCGGCAAGGGCGACGGAGCGTGGGTTCGCTGCCAGGTTCGGGATCTGCGCCCGGGCACCGTCGTCATCGTGGACGCGGCCGAAGGTGGCTACGACCCCGAGTACGGCTGGTCGCCGCGTTCGAAGGCTGCGGTGCCCCCGGTCGTCGCCGTGTCGTCTGGCGAGCGCGTCCCCGAGGAGGTCGAGGCGGGCTCGGCAGACCTTGCTGTCGACGACGACCCGGTGAGCGTGCGCCGGAAGCGGTGGCTCGGTCTGTCCCAGCACCTCGCCGACGTCGAGGACCAACTGTCGTTGCTCGACCGGATCATCGACCCGCCGGACCTCTCGCCCGAGCTGCGGCGGGCGGCGGTCGTGGCTGGTCGGCTGCACGACATCGGCAAGGCCCACGAGGTGTTCCAGGCCACGCTCGCCGCCACCGTGGCCGACGCGGAGGAGCGGACCGAGGCCGATCGCGCCGGTCAGCCCTGGGCCAAGTCAGCCGGGAGCCTCCGGAGCCGGCACTCCCGCCCGCACTTCCGTCACGAGCTGGCATCGGCCCTTGCCTTGCTCGGCGAGGGATCAGCGATGATCCACGGCGAAGCTGAACGGGATCTCATCGTGTACCTCGTGGCTGCCCACCACGGTCGGGTCCGCCTCGGGTTCCGGCCCTTGCCCGGGGAGATGCCACCGCCTGACCGAGCCGGTCGTGCCATCGCCCTCGGCGTCGTCGACGGCGACGTGCTACCCGCGATAGCGGTGCCCGGCGGGATGGTGCCCGAGAGCGAGCTCGATCTGTCCGTCATGCGCCTCGGACAGTCCGCGTCGGGCGCACCGTCGTGGAGTCAGCAGATGCTCGCCCTGCGTGACCGTCCCGACCTCGGGCCGTTCCGGCTGGGCTTTCTGGAGGCACTGGTGCGCATGGCCGACTGGCGGGCCTCGGCGAAGGCGGATGGCGACGATTCGTACGAGGAGCGGCCGTGACCACGCACCGCCTCGACGGTTGTCGCCTCGAACCGTTCGCCTCCTACCTCAAGGCGTGCGGCGTCCTTCGCCTGGTAGGTGAGCAGGCCGATCCCGGGGCGACCGGTCTCTGGCACGGCGACACCTTCCACCTGAGCACCACGCTGGACTCCGACGAACTCGTCGAGTTCTTCACGCGTGAGTACCGCCCGACTCCGGTCGTCTCGCCTTGGAACGGTGGCAGCGGCTTCGGCCCCAAGGACCAGCAGGTGGGCATCGCGGCCATCGAAGACTCGTCCGATCCACGGTTGGCGGCGTACCGGGCGACCATCGAGGTTGCCCGCCGTCTCGTGGCTGACCCGTCGTGGGATGCGGGAGGCAAGGACGCCAAGCGCCGTCAGGTCGGCTGGTGCCGGGCCGAGCTCCCCGACGAGGCCGTGCCCTGGCTCGACGCGACGGTGGTCCTCACCAGCGACCGGGCCGTGTTCCCGCCCCTCTTCGGCACCGGTGGCAACGACGGTCGCCTGGACTTCTCCAACAACTTCATGCAGCGGGTGGCCGACCTGTTGCTGAACCCGCCCAAGCGCAACGAGGACCCGGCGAGGTGGGCTCGGGCGGCCCTCTTCGGCGGCGACCCCGGTCGGCTCCGCGACGCGACGGCAGGGCAGTACGACCCGCAGGCCAACGAGTTCCCATCGCTGAGCCAGACCGGTGGTGAACGATCGGTCTCCAACCTCTGGGACTTCGTGCTGCTGATCGAGGGTGGGCTGTTGTTCGCCAGCGGCGCAGCGCGCCGGCTGGGTCCTTCGGCTTCCAGCAAGGCGGCGATGCCGTTCTGCGTCGACCAGTCGGCCGTGGGGTATCCGAGCGCGGCGGCGGGGGAGAACGCCCGGGGCGAGATCTGGTCGCCGGTCTGGCGCGCTCCGGTCACTTCGCCCGAGCTGGCCCGCCTCGTCGGTGAGGGCCGGGCCGAGTGGGCGGGCCGGCCGGCCCGGAACGGGGTCGACTTCGCCAAGGCGGTTGCCACGCTCGGGGTGGATCGGGGCATCGACCGATTCGTCCGGCGGGGTTTGGTCGAGCGCTATGGGAGGACCTACTTCGCGATCCCGCTGGGCGAGGTCGTGGTGGGCGAACGGCCCGAGGTCGACGTGGTCCGCCAGCTCGACGGATGGCTCGACAGCCTGCGGGATCTGCCCGCTGCAGCCGCGTCGGCCCGTCGCGGCGTCGAGGCAGCCTCCTTCGCGGTCGCCGCCGGTCAGCGCAGCGCCGCCCGTGGGTTGCAGGACGTCCTGATCGCCGCCGCCGACCTCGAATCGATCATCTCGCGGTCCGCTCGGCGGTCGGACCACGCCGCCCGTCCCATCGGCGGCGCCGCTCGGCTGAGCGGGGCGGACTGGCTGCCGCGCCTCGACGATGGCACGGCGGAGCTTCGCCTGGCCGCCGTCCTCGCTTCTGGCCGAGACCCTTCATTCAGTGGCCCGATCGATGGCCCTGCCCAGCGGGCGTCCTCCCTGGCGTTGCTGCTCCGGCCGGTGGTGCTCGACGATCGCGGCCGGCTCATCTGGTCGTTGAGCGGGCCGCAGGTCGAAGGCGTGGGGACACGGCCGATCATCGAGGTGCTCGCCGATGCACTCGCTCGACGGGAGATCGAAGCCGGCCGGCGAGGCGGGGCGGATGGGGATAGCGATGTCATCGGGCCGGACGTGGCGTTCGGCCGGGCCCTGCGGGCCGACGTCGCTGACATCGGTGATCTGCTGGCCGGTCGGCTCGATCTCCATCGGCTGGGTCACCTGGTGCGGGGCCTCCTGCTTCTCGACTGGCGAGCGGACTCGGTGTCGGCGCCGAAGCGAGGGGCCGACCCCGGAGGTGAGGCACTCCCGCTGTCGCCGGTGATGTGCGTGCTCCTGCCCTTCTTCCAGCCGGAGCCGGTCCTGGCCCGCGGTCGCGACGGCGCCAACGTCGAGGTACGGCTGCGCCCAGTCGCCGGATGGACCCGGCGACTGGCCAGCGGCGATGACCGACAGATCGATGCGGTCCTCTCCGAGGCGCTGGCTCGCTTGCGCCAGGCCGGGCTCGATCCGGCGCCGCGCCTGGTCCGCCGAGGTATCGGCGAGACCGGCCCGGTCTTGGCAACTGCAGCGCTGTGCCGCCTGAGCGGCCGCAGCACACGGCGGCTGCTCACCGAGCTCTGTCCCACCCTGTTCACCCAGCCCGCCGAGTCGTCCGATGACGAGCTCGAACACATCGCCCCCGAGGAGGCGCCATGACCGAGACCAACCGACTCCTGCTGAAGGTCGACCTGCGACCGGCCATGGGCGACCGGTTCCAACCCACCGGGTTCCCCGACCTCGGCGCGGCCACCTTCGAGCGGTGGAACCCGAAGTCCGAGACCTGGGTCGACTGCCTGTTGGTCGAATCGCCCCAGTCCATGGCCAACCGGCTCGAGGCCACGGCATGGGACCCGCTCGAAAACCGGCCGGTGGAGGTGTTCGACGGCCTGCCGTGGGTTCGCGTCATGCGCGAAGACGGCGAGTACGTGACCTCCAGCCGCACCGAAGCCCACCGGCTGGCGTCGGCCTTCGTGAAGGAGGCCACCTTGGACTCGACCGCGATGCTCGATGTGATCGGTGAGCGCCTCGGCCTGACCGAGGACCGACCGCTCGCTCCCCGAGAGATCGCCGCTGCGGTGTTCGCCCTCGATCCCTTCTGCTTGGTCCACGGCGTCTTCTTCGCTGACAAGAAGTGGCCGGGCCAGCCCAAGATCGCCCGTGCCCTCACCGGGGGGATCGACGCGGTCAACGTCAAGCGGGCCGAGTCCGGTGGGGTGAAGCGCGACCACGTTCGCCACTCGATCACCGATACCGGTGGGAGCAGCGAGGGCTTCGGTTCCATCCCGTTCCACCGGACCGAGTTCACCGCGGCGGAGATCGTGGCCAACTTCTCCATCGACCGGGCTCAGCTCCGCTCCTACGGCCTCCCGGACGACGCGACCGACCTGCTCTTCAGCATCGCTCGGTGGGAGATCCGATCGCTGCTCGACGGCCCCATGCGCCTGCGGACGGCGTGCGATCTGGAAGCTTCGGACCTCGAGTCGTTGGAGAAGGACCTGGGGGCGCTCGACGCACTCACCTCCGAGGTTCGCTCCGGGATCGCCGCCTGTTCCGCCTTGGTCGGCGACGGCGCGCCGATCGACGTGGTCTGGGCCCCGGCCAAGAAGAAGTAGCCGGCGGTGTCTGTTGAGCTGGTGATCCGGTTCCCGTTCGGCCGCTACCACGCCACGCCGTGGGACCGGAACCCCAACGAAGGAGCGGTGGAGTGGCCACCGTCGCCGTGGCGTCTGCTGCGGGCCCTCTACGCGACCTGGCGGAACCGGGTCTCAGATCTCGACGGGGCCGTGGTGCTGGCGTTGCTCGACGCCCTGTCGGATCCACCGGTGTACGTGCTCCCGCCCCACGCCGGCGGCCACACCCGGCACTACCTACCTGGTACGGCCGAGCGGCCCGGGGTTTCGACCGATCGCACCAAGGTGCTCGACACGTTCCTGTCGCTTCCCCTCGACGGCGAGGTCGTGGTGCGGTGGGACCTGACCCTCCCGGCCGACCAGCAAGAAGCGTTCGAGCGGCTCGCGTCGCACCTCACCTACCTGGGTCGGGCGGAGTCTGTGTGCGTGGCCATGGCTCGGGTGGCCGAGGTCCCGGACGGACGGCCGAGCTGTGTGCCGCTTCCAGCAGAGGATGGACGGGCGGGGACGCTCGACGTGCTCGTTCCAGTCCGTCCGCTCGACGAAGCGGCGTTGGTGGTCACCCCCAGTCACCTGCGTGACGTGTTGCGCCGACGCGAGCCACCTGGCAGCCAGCGGGTTCGCTACTCGGCGCCACCTGAGGACCGAATTCGTCGACGGAGCACACCACGCCCTGCGATCGAGCAGGCCACGGCCGTTCGCTGGTCGTTCCCATCGCCTCGCCCCTCCCGCAAGGCGGCGGTGGCCTGGACCGACACGCTCCGCAACGCTGCACTCAGCACGTATGGGAGACAGGGCAGGCGAAGCGCTCCGCCGGTGCTCTCCGGAAAGGCCGACGACGGCGGGCACGCCGTGAGCCAACACCACCACGTGCACTGGTTGGCCATCGGCGACCCGGATGACCCCCGCATCGATTCGCTGGTTGCCTGGTCAGGCGACCCGAAGGGCTTTCCGTCCGATGTCGTCGCTGCGCTGACGGCAGTGAAGAAGCTCTATCGAGCGGGCATCAGCGACATCCGGCCCACGACGCTCGGGCTCGAGGGGTGGGGACGGATCGAGGAGGTGGTGCCCGAGATCGTCGGCCCGAGCCGGGTCTGGGAGAGCTACACCCCCTTCGCTCCGGCGCGGCATCCGAAGCGGGTCGCCTTCGACGATCACGTCCGTACCTCGGTGGCCCAGGAGTTGGCCTGGCGCGATCTCCCGAATGCCGAGGTCGACCTCGTTCCCGGGCCATGGGCCCACTACCGCCGGCACCGGCCGTCGGGTGAGCGCCTCGATGACGGCCGGCGGGTCCGCGGGGTTCGCCTCACCTTCGGCGAGGCTCAGGCTGGGCCCATCTCCATCGGCACCCTGAGCCACTTCGGACTCGGCCTGTTCGTGCCGGTCGAGACGAGCTGAGGGCGACGGGCGATGAGCACCGATGCCGACGTGCCGGTGCTCGTCCCGGCCCGCATGGTCAACGAGTTCTCCTACTGCAAGCGCCTGTTCTTCCTCGAATGGGTCAGCGCCCAGTTCGCCGACAACACCGACACGGTGGAGGGCTGGTGGGTGCACCGCGCCGTCGACGAGCCGGGTGGCAGGGTTCCGATGCCGGACGAGGGCGAGGTTCGCGTCGCCCGGTCGGTGATGCTCTCCTCCGACCGGCTGGGCTTGGTGGCGAAGGTGGATCTCCTCGAAGGAGCCGAGGGTGGGGGAGTCGTCCCGGTCGACACCAAGCGAGGCTCACCGCCGGACCTTCCCCATCGAGCGTGGCCTCCAGAGCGCATCCAGGTGTGCGTCCAGGGCTTGCTGCTGCGCGAGAACGGCTTCGAATGCGATCACGGCATGCTCTACTTCGCCGGGACGCGAGAACGCGTCCGGGTCGAGTTCGACGATGCGTTGACCGAGGAGACGCTGGCGCTGCTCGCCGAGCTCCGCCAGGTGGCGGAGAAGCTGACACCACCTCCACCGCTGGTCGACAGCAAGAAGTGCCCTCGCTGCTCGCTGGTCGGCATCTGCCTTCCGGACGAGACCAACACCCTGGCCGAGCGGGCGGTCATGCCACCCCGACGGCTGATCCCGAGCGCCGATGCCGCCAAGCCCATGTACGTGACCGAGCAGGGTGCGTGGGTCACCAAGGACAAGGGACGCATCGAGGTGTCGAAGAAGGGGGAGCGGCTGGCCTCGACCCGCCTGCTCGACGTCTCGCAGCTCTGCCTGTACGGCAACATCCAGGTGAGCACTCAGCTCCTGCGGGAGCTGTTCGCTCGCGAGGTACCGGTGTGCTGGTTCTCCTACGGCGGCTGGTTCTCCGGCATGGGGAACGGCCTTCCCGGGCGGAACGTCGAGCTCCGCCGGCGTCAGGTCGTGACCGCGGCGCAGGGTGGGTTGGACATAGCGCGCCAGATCGTCCGGGGGAAGATCCTCAACAGCAGGACGCTCGTTCGTCGCAACAGCAGGGAGGGCTCGGATCGCCTGTTCGCCCAGTTGAAGGCGCTCGCCGATCAGGCACTCGCGGCGGACAGCACGGCATCGCTGCTCGGGGTGGAGGGAACTGCGGCCCGGCTGTACTTCGGAGCATTCCCGTCGATGCTGCGAGCGGACAAGCGGCTGCCGGGCAGCCCGTTCACCTTCGAGGGGCGTCGACGTCGCCCACCTCCAGACGCGGTGAACTGCCTGCTCGGCTATCTCTACGGCCTCCTCGTCCGTGAGCTCACGACGACGGCCTTCGCGGTCGGGTTCGATCCATACCTCGGCTTCTACCATCGGCCGCGGTTCGGTCGGCCTGCTCTCGCGTTGGACCTGGCCGAGGAGTTCCGGCCCCTCATCGCCGAGTCAGTGGTCGTCAACCTGATCAACAATGGCGAGGTGGGTGGCGATGACTTCCTGGTCCGTGCCGGTGGCGTGGCACTCACCTCCTCCGGGCGCCGGGCGGTGATCAGGGCCTACGAACGACGAATGGGGACGGAGCTCACGCATCCGTTGTTCGGCTACAAGGCGTCCTACCGCAGGGTTCTGGAGGTGCAGGTCCGGTTGCTCGGGGCTCACTTGCTCGGGGAGACGGCTCAGTACCAACCCGTGGTGACCCGATGACGGCTCGACGCCGGTGGCTCGTGGCTTACGACATTCGTGACGACCGTCGGCTGCGGCAGGTGCACGATGTGGTCCGGAGCCATGGCGATCGACTTCAGTACTCGGTGTTCCTGTGTGATCTGACTCCAGCCGAGAAGTTCGGATTGATGGTCGCTCTCCGAGAGGTGATCAACACCCGAGAGGACAGCATCGCCCTCATCGACTTGGGCGAGGTCGGGCGGATCGCTGGCGCTCCGATCGAGTTCATGGGAGCATCGCTCCCGCTCCCGGACGGTGGATCCACGATCGTCTGACCGGCGAGCGCTCAGGTACCGGCTCTGGTGCCGGGCACCTCTCGCATGCAGGTCAGCCTTGATCAGCGTGCACCTTGACAACAAGACAAGTGCCGACTCGGCCAGGTGTGATCTGAGCGCTCGCACGGGCGCCAGAATCCCCTGGTCAACCAGGCTCTCCATCGAGAGCCCTCTCCGGCCCCGAAGGGGGCCGGCTCCATTGCGGCATGAGTGGGTACGGCGGGGTCGGGGCCTGCCAGCCGTCTCTCCGGCCCCGAAGGGGGCCGGCTCCATTGCGGCCATCGCGCCACGGGGTGGCCACCGTGGTTCAACAGCAGCTCTCCGGCCCCGAAGGGGGCCGGCTCCATTGCGGCGCCCCTCGTGTCGTGCGGGTGCCGGCGCCTGGCTACGCCCCTCTCCGGCCCCGAAGGGGGCCGGCTCCATTGCGGCAACGAGTCGAGGTCGAACGGGATGGGATCGGGCATCTCTCCGGCCCCGAAGGGGGCCGGCTCCATTGCGGCGTCGGCTGGGGCCAGGAGGACCAGGCGTGGGGCCTCGCCCTCTCCGGCCCCGAAGGGGGCCGGCTCCATTGCGGCCTGGTGCCCCGGCCGCGGCCGGAGGCGTGGCCGACTCTCCGGCCCCGAAGGGGGCCGGCTCCATTGCGGCGAGACGATCACGCAGGGGGTGGCGTTCATCGCGGTGGTCTCTCCGGCCCCGAAGGGGGCCGGCTCCATTGCGGCGACG